>NZ_JBNHGF010000190.1:0-5289 GCF_059091005.1 Arthrobacter sp. Y3223164 | reverse complement strand
CGGCACGGACTCCGCGAGCTCCCCGGCGACGGCGCAGGACGGCGAAACAGCAGCCCAAGCCTCGGCCGCGCGTCGCCGAGGGGTGGAGCTGGAAGTGGTGCATGCTGCGGGGTCGGGCGACGACGAAATTGTGGCCCAGGTGGAGAAGGCCTTCGGCACGGACCCGGAGGCGCCGGTGACCGTGGTCAGCTCCGACCGCGGGCTGCGCGAGCGGGTTGAAGCCCTCGGCGCCCGAACGGTCGGCGCCGGAGCGTTACTGGAGCTGCTCGGCTGACTGCTGGCCCAGCGCCAGCGCCACTCCTGAAACCGACGGTCGATGCCGACCGACCGTCGACCGGGCACATCGACATATGCGCGCCTTTCCATGATGGGCGCCTTTCCCGAGCACTGCCGGCGGACTAACTTCCCACGTTTCGACGGGGCCCGAAGCATCGCCGCAGGTCAGGGGCCTGTGGACAAACGAAACGTGGGAAGTTACAGCTAAAGCTGGGAAGTTAGGCGCGGCGGGAGAGCGGCGCACCGCACAGGCGGTCCTTGCCGCTAGACCGGCTGGGCGAAAACGTGGCGCCGGATCCATGCGTGCATCGCGATGGCCGCGGCGGCGGAAGCGTTGATCGACCGGGTCGAGCCGAACTGCGCGATGGACAGCGTGGCGTCGGCTGCGGCGTGCACCTCCGGCGTCAGCCCGGGCCCCTCCTGCCCGAACACCAGCACGGCGTTCTCCGGCAGGTCGTAGGTTTCCAGCGGCACCGAGTCGGGGAAGTTGTCGATCCCGATGATCCGCAGGCCCTCGCCCTGCGCCCACGCCACGAAGTCCTCCACGGTGGGATGGTGCCGGACGTGCTGGTAGCGGTCGGTGACCATCGCCCCGCGCCGGTTCCACCGCCGTCGTCCGATGATGTGCACTTCCTTGGCCAGGAAGGCGTTGGAGCAGCGCACCACGGAGCCGATGTTGAGGTCGTGCTGCCAGTTCTCGATGGCCACGTGGAAGTTGTGCCGGCGGGTGTCCAGGTCCGCGACGATCGCCTCGTGCTTCCAGTAGCGGTACTGGTCGGTCACGTTGCGTCGGTCGCCGTCGGCCAGCAGCTGCGGATCCCAATGGTCACCGTCCGGCAACGGCCCCTCCCATGGTCCGACGCCGATGGCCGGCTCCGGTCCGTCGGCCTCGGAGCCGTTCGGGGCGGCTTCCCGCGCGCCGGTTTCGGAGCCGTTCGGGGCAGCTTCCCGGGTGCCGGTCTCGGAGCCCTTCGGGGTTGCCGCCGGGGTATCGGGCCGTTCGCCGACCCCATCGGTCAACCTCGGTCCGGCCCCGGTTTCCCCTGCTTTTTCTTCCACCCCACAAGCCTAGGGGACAGACCGCAGCCTCAGGCACCGTGGCCTGGAGGGGCGGCTCATCGCAGTGCGGAAGGGGCCGCCGCGGGAGCCGCCGACGGAGCCGCAGCGGGTTGTGCACGATTAACCAGGATGATAAGCATACTGATAACCACCCTCAAGAAAAGGAGTTTCAATGGCTGAATTGACCACCCCCGAGGAACTTTTCGCTTTCAAGCTGGGCGTCGCGCTGCGATCGGAACATGACGTGCTCAAGATGCTCGAAGAGAACCAGAAGGTTGCAGGGAGCCAAGAGCTGAAGGACATGCTCAGCCACCATCAGGACGAGACGCGTGAACAGATTACGTATATCGAAAAATGCTTCAAGGTCCTGGGATTGGAGGCCAAGGAGCAGCGCTCCCCGGTGAGCAAGGGTTTGGCCGAGGAAGCGCAGGCCGCCTTGGACAAGGTGGATCCCAGCCTGGTGGACATGGTCATCGTGGCCGGGGCGCTGGACACGGAACATCATGAGGTCGCCTGCTACACCACGCTGATCACCTCGGCGGAGGCCCAGGGCCAGACCGAAGTCGTGGAGCTGCTTCAGCAGATCCTGGGCCAGGAAGAAAGCACTCGGGACAAGCTGATCGAGTTTGGCCGGAAGCTCGCCCAGGAAGCCGCCGCCAAGTAGGGCGACGGCCGGCGCGATGGCCGCCGGCGCACGCCAAGTAGCGCGACGGAGCGCGGCCGGACGGCTCGATGGTCTGGCCGCCGCACGGGGTAAACAGCGAAAGGGAGCGGAGCTGCGTGGGCGGCCCCGCTCCCTTTCGCGTGCCTGCCGCTCCGCTTCCCGTCGCGCGCAGCGGAAGTAACCTGCCGCCGGCCCCCTTACTAGTAGTAGGTTTTGCGCCCGCCGACCACCGGCAGCGGGAAGAATTCGTCCGCCACCTGCTGGACGATCGGCACGTAGATCGCTGAATTCCACTGCGGGCTGGCGTGGGCCGGCCGGGCGCCTTCGGTGACCAGGTTGTTGGTGAGGAAGTTCGCCTCATAGTTCACCAGCCAGCTGCGCCGCGCCGTTGCGTAGTTGACCGTCTGGTCCCCGGGGTTGCCCATCCAGGCGATGCGGGTGTCGCCGATGCTGTGGCGGAAGCGATACGCGTCGAAGTGATAGATGTACGAGGACTGGGACTGGATCAGCGTGCTGGACACGGCCAGCGGCGACAGCTGCTCCATGGTCTGCTCGACGATCTGCCGCCAGGTGCGCTCGTCCTTGTGCACAATGCGCTCGCCCAGCTCGTACCCGCCCCGCAAGTAGCTGGGCACCCGGTAGCCGGCCTCGTAGAGGAAGACCACGCCTTCGAACATGGTCTTGTCCAGCACGTCGAAGCGGCTGTACGGGGACGAATCCATCAGGATCAGTTCCACCGGGAAGCCCTTGGCGCGCAGCCGCGCGGTCATTTCCACGGCCACCATGCCGCCGAAGCTGTGCCCGTAGAAGTAGAGCCGCTGCAGGTCGTTGTCCTGAATGTGCTTCTGCAGCACCTCGGTCAATTCGGCCAGGTCCAGGCCGCGGTTCGAATAACCCGCCACCGCCAGCCGGCCGCGGTCCACCAGCCCGCCGCGCAACGAGTTCAAGATCCACAGCCCCTCTTCCCAGCTGGTCTTGTACCCGGGGAAGAGCACCCAGCTGCTGCGGGGGAAGCGCCGGTCCGCGCGTTCGTCGTCCAGCGTGAGGATCTGCGCTTCGTTGCGCATCTCCTGGATGGCCCGGGTGGCCGCCAGGTCGGCGGCGGTGCCCAGCCCGAAAGCGGCACCGATCAGGAACGAGCGGCGCGAAACCCGGTGCAGGTTGCTGGCCAGGCGCAGCTGGCGGAAGGCGTGGTTCCTGCGGAGATCCATCATTCGAGCTGGCCGGCCACCGGCGGCTAGTCCAGCTCCAGTTCGTCCTTGCCGAAAGCGAAGAAATAGGGCACGCCGGCTTCGGCCTCGATGCGTTCCTTCGCTCCGGTGTCGCGGTCCACAATGACTGCCACGGCCTGAACCTGCCCGCCGGCCTGGCGCACGCCTTCGACCGCGGTCAGCGCGGATCCGCCGGTCGTGGAGGTATCCTCCAGCACGACGACGGGGCGATCCTTCACCTCCGGACCCTCCACCTGGCGGCCCATGCCGTAGGACTTCTGCGCCTTGCGCACCACAAACGCGTCGACGGCTCGTCCGTCGTCTCCGGCCGCGTGCATCAGCGCCGTCCCCACCGGATCGGCCCCCATGGTCAGGCCGCCGGCTGCCTGGAATTCGATGCCGGCCTCGTCGAGCATAGCCAGCATGACCCTGCCGACCAGCCGGGACGCTTCATGGTGCAGGGTGACCCGCCGCAGGTCGATGTAGTAGTCGGCTTCGGCGCCGCTGGAGAGGGTGACCCTGCCGCGCACTACGGCCAGTTCCTTAATCAGTTCGAGCAGGCGGGCGCGGTCGGCCGCTGGATCGGCCACGGGAGTCTGGGTCATGGCTCTTAGTCTATGGGGTTGCCCCCGCCGCACCGGGAATCCATGACAGGCCTCGCGGCCCCACCGGAGCCCTCAAACCGGGCGCCGCGGGACGCCGCCGACCCCCAGATCCGACACCGTCAGGCGCCGCCGGACGCCGCCGGACCGCCCTGTGCCAGTCAGAGCCCGCGGACCAGCAGGTTCGGGTGCAGCTGCTCCCAGCCCTCGGCCAGGTCCTTGCCCGCGTCGTAGTGATCCTGGACCAGCTTGGCCCACACCCCGGACGTGCCGAGTTCGACCGGCTCGCGCCCAGTACCGCCGCAACCGCTGGATGCCCCGGAGGCTCCCACCTCCACGATGATCACGCACACGCCGTGGTCGGCCGGGTTGTCCGGGACTGCGGCATAGAAGGCGAAGTCGCTCGTTTCCGCCAAGGACCGGACGCTGCCTGGTGCCACGCGCAGGACCTCGGCTCCGCCCACCAGCTTGTCGTCCGGGCCGGCCGGGACCTGCAGCGCGCCGATCCCGGACGTCGCCCCGGCGCAACCGGCGAGCGCCAGGAGGACGACGGCGCCGGCTGCCAGCGTGGCCAATCTGCGCATGACGCCCTGCCTCTCCCGAGTACGTTCGTCCCACGCTAGCCGCGGAAGCATACCGACGGGACGCCCGCTCCATTACGAAGCGATAACTTCGCAGTCAAGCCGACGCGGCCGCTTCGATCGCTTCGGGCGAGAGCACGTGCCCGATCGCCAGCGCCACCGCTCCCAGCACGCCGGCGCGCTGCCCGGCTACGGACGGGGCGATCCGCAGATGCTCGGTCGCCAGCGGCAGCGAGCGCCGGTAAACCACTTCCCGAATCCCGGCCAACAGGTGCTCGCCCGCCTGCGCCAGCCGCCCGCCGATCACGATGACCGATGGGTTGATCAGGTTCACGCAGGTGGCCAGCACGTCGCCGATGTCCCGGCCGGCCTGGCGCACCGCCTGGATCGCCTGCGGGTCGCCGGAGCGGACCAGTTCGATCACGTCCTGGCTGCTTTCGGCCTTCTTTCCCCCGACCGCAAGCACGGCCGCGAGGGCGGGCCCGCCGGCGAGCGCCTCCAGGCAGCCGGTGTTCCCGCACCGGCACACCACGTCGTCGCCCCGGGGCACCCGCACATGCCCCAAGTCCCCGGCGGTACCCTGGGCGCCGCGTTGCAGCTGCCCCGAGGAAATGATGCCGGCCCCGATCCCCGTGGCCACCTTGATCAGCATCAGGTCGGCGGTGTCGGGCCAGGCCATCGCCTGCTCGCCCAGCGCCATGATGTTGACGTCGTTGTCCACCAGCACCGGCACGTCGAAATGCTGCTGCACCAGCGCCGGGACGTCCACCCGGTCCCAGCCGGGCATGATCGGCGGATTGATCGGCCGCCCCGTGTCATGTTCGACCGGTCCGGGCAGCCCGATGCCGAACGCGCCCAGGTCCGCCGCGCCCCGCCCCGCGTCCTTCAGCAGCCGC
>NZ_JBNHGF010000189.1:0-5293 GCF_059091005.1 Arthrobacter sp. Y3223164 | reverse complement strand
GGCCGCCGCCTGTGCGGCCCGCTCGGGGTTGGCCGTGACGATCGCGTCCAGCGAGTACCCGCCCGCGGCCTCCAGCAACGGCGCGTGGAAGACCCTGCCGGAGAGTCCGTAGCCGATCACGGCGGTGCGCAGCGGGTGGTGCCCGGCCATCGTTGCTCCTAGGGTGTTCTGGTGCCGGCCGAAAGTGCCCGGCTGCCTCGAGCCTAACGGCGGACCTGGGGCTGTTCACGCAACTGCTGCGTGAGGATGTGCGCCTCCTCCAGGAGCAGCTTGCCGAGGAACTCCTGCCGGTCGGACCGGAACCGTTGTTCGATGCCGGTCAGCGACAGCGCCCAGGCCGGCTGGCCGTGCCGGTCGAAGACGGCCGCGCCCATCCCCCAACTGCCCTCCAGGATCAGCCCCGGGTTGACGGTATAGCCCCGCTGCCGGGTTTCGGCCAGGTTCGCGCGGATCTTGTCCGGCGCATGCGCCGGGCCGAAGCGCTCAACCCGGGCACCGCCGTCGTCGAGCAGCCGGTCGATTTCCCCGTCCTCCAGAAAGGCCATGATGGCCAGCCCGGCCGAAGCGATGCCCAGCGGGAAGCGGACGCCTTCGTGCAGCACAAAGGAGCGGACCGGAAAGCTGCCTTCCACCCGGACCAGGCAGACGGTTTCGTCGCCCCGCCGGATGGACAGAAAGGCGCTCTCGCCCGTTTCGTCCGCCAACCGCTGCAGGCGCGGCCGGGCCAGGTCCTCGATCGCAAAGCGGCCAGCGGCCACCGACCCGAGCACATAAAGCTCCGGGCCCAGATGCCAGGTGCCGGTCTCCGCATGATGGTCCAGCAGGCCCTCGGCGGCGAGGGAGTTCAGCAGCCGGTAGACCGTGGGCCGGGTCAGGCCCGAGGCCCGGACGATGTCCGCCAGGGCCGCGCCGGTCTCCGGGGCGCGTCCGACGATCCGCAGCAGCCGGGCTACCCGGCCGACCACTTGGGCTCCTTGTACCTGCTTGTCCGGCAATTGTCCTCCTGGCGGTCTGGCGGCCGGGCCGGGTCGGTTATGCCGCCCCGCCGATCCACAATGTGGACAGTCTACCCGCCGCTGTCCACACTGTGAATGCAGTTCTTGGCCGCCCGTTGACGGTTGCGCCGCGGCACCACTAGTCTGCCGGATAACAGCTGTCCACAAGATGGACAAGTTCCGCGCCAGGTCAGGACGAGTGGCTGCGGACGGCACTCAACGAGGAGGAAGCAATGTCCAAACTGACGGCAGGACCGGCCGCCGCGCTGGCCGGCGTACTGCATGACGGGATGACGATCGCGGTGGGAGGATTCGGGCTCTCCGGCATCCCCGCGGACCTGATCGACGCGGTGCGCGATTCCGGCGTCAAGGACCTGACGGTGGTCTCGAACAACATGGGCGTCGATGGCAAGGGTTTGGGCGTGCTGATCGAGGCCGGGCAGGTCCGCAAGGTGCTGGCCTCCTACGTGGGCGAGAACAAGCTGTTCGCCCAGCAGTTCCTGGCCGGCACGCTGGAGGTCGAGTTCAACCCGCAGGGCACGCTCGCCGAGCGCCTCCGCGCCGGCGGCGCGGGCATCGCGGCCTTCTACACCAAGACCGGGGTGGGCACGGTGATCGCCGAAGGCAAGCCGCACGAGGAGTTCGACGGCGAGCTTTACGTGCAGGAGCGCGGGATCGTAGCCGACCTGTCCCTCGTCCACGCCCACACCGCCGACACGGACGGCAACTTGGTCTACCGCTACACCGCCCGCAACTTCAACCCGGTGGTGGCCACCGCCGGCCGCGTCACCATCGCCGAGGCCGAGGTGATCGTGGAGCCGGGAGAGCTGGACCCGAACCACATCGTCACCCCGGGCGTGTACGTCCAGCGCCTCGTGCAGGCCTCGGACCGCGCCAAGGACATCGAGCAGCGTACCGTCCGCCCCCGCCCCGCCGCCGTCGGCGCCTGAGATTTCAGACCAGAAGGAGCACATCATGGCTTGGACACGTGACGAGATGGCGGCCATCGCGGCCGCCGAACTGAACGACGGAGACTACGTCAACCTGGGCATCGGCATCCCCACGCTGGTGGCCAACAACCTGCCGGAAGGCGTGCGGGTGGTGCTGCAGAGCGAAAACGGCCTGCTGGGGATGGGCCCGTTCCCGTACGAGGGCGACGAGGACGCCGACCTGATCAACGCCGGCAAGCAGACCGTCACGGTGCTGCCCGGCGGCTCCATCTTCGATTCGGCCACCAGTTTCGGCATGATCCGCGGCGGCCACGTGAAGACCGCTGTCCTGGGCGCCATGCAGGTCTCCGCCGTGGGCGACCTGGCCAACTGGACCATCCCCGGGAAGATGGTCAAGGGCATGGGCGGCGCCATGGACCTGGTCGCCGGTACCCCGCGCGTGGTGGTGCTCACCGAGCATGTCGCCAAGGACGGCACGCCCAAGATCGTCAACGAATGCTCGCTGCCGCTGACCGGAGTGAAGGTGGTCAACCGGATCATCACGGACCTCGCCGTCTTCGACATTGACGACGACGGCGGTGCCCTCCCGCTGCGGCTGGTCCGCCTGGCGCCGGGGGTCACCGTGGCCGAGGTGCGGGAGAAGACCGAGCCGGACTTCGCCGTCGCCCCTGAACTGGACGAAGCCGCCGCCGAACCGGCCGGCGCACGGGAAACAGCGCTGGAAGGAACTCACTGATGAGCCTGAAGCAACATTTCGGCCGGGACATCCTGCTGACCGGCTGGGGGCACTCCCCCTTCGGCAAGCTGGCCGACGAGACGCTGGAATCGCTGATTGTCGGGGTGGCCCGGGAGGCCATCGCCAACGCCGGGTTGGAGCCGGGGCAGATCGACGAGATCTACCTGGGCCAGTTCAACTCCGGCATGGTGCCGCTGGGCTTTGCGTCCTCGCTGGCCCTGCAGGTCTCCGACGATCTGGCGAACGTGCCGGCAACCCGGGTGGAGAACGCCTGCGCGTCCGGTTCGGCGGCCGTTCAGCAGGGTGCCAAGTCGCTGCTGGCCGGCACGGCGCACAACGTGCTGGTGATCGGCGCCGAGAAGATGACCCATGCCGGCGCCGACGTGGTGGGCGCTGCCCTGCTGGGCGCCGACTACGAGGCCGCCGGCAAGCCGAGCTCCACCGGGTTTGCCGGCCTGTTTGCCGAGACCGCCAAGCACTACCAGAAGCGCTACGGCGAGGTGGGCGACGTCCTCGGCTCGATTGCCGCGAAGAACCACCGCAACGGTGTGGCCAACCCCTACGCGCAGCTGCGCAAGGATCTCGGTGAGGAGTTTTGCCGGACGGTCTCGGACAAGAACCCCGTGGTCGCCGAGCCGCTGCGCCGCACGGACTGCTCTCCGGTCTCGGACGGTGCCGCCGCCGTGGTGCTCAGCACCGAGTCGCCGCGTTCCGGTGCCGCGGCGGCTGCAGTCCGGCTGGCAGGGTTCGGCCACGCGAACGACTTCATGCCGGCCGAAAAGCGCGATCCCACCGCCTTCGCCGGCAGCCGCGCCGCCTGGCAGCGCGCCCTGGATATGGCCGGGGTGGGGCTGGAGGACCTGGACCTGGCGGAGGTGCACGACTGCTTCACCATCGCCGAGCTGATCATGTATGAGGTCATGGGGCTGACCCCGGCCGGCGAGGGCCGCCGCGCCATCGAGGAAGGCTGGGTGTACCGGGACGGCAAGCTGCCGGTGAACCTGTCCGGCGGGCTGAAGGCCAAGGGCCACCCGGTCGGCGCCACCGGCGTCTCGCAGCACGTGGTGGCCGCCATGCAGCTGTCCGGCACTGCCGGCGACATGCAGCTCCCGGGCGCCCGGCGGGCGGCCGTGCACAACATGGGCGGCCTGGCGATCGCCAACTACGTCAGCGTGCTCGAAGCCGTCTAGCCCGACCGGCAGTCCCCCATCCATTGACTGCGCCGATCTGGCCCTTCCGGAAGCCCTGGATGGGCCAGATCGGCGCAGTCCTTTTGGTCGTCACCCGGGCGGCCGATTCATTGACCGCAGCGCCGGAGCGCCCGCAGAGCATCCGGGCCCGGAGCTGCCGACGGTGTCATTGGTTCCTCCGGATGACGCCGGTGTCCAGCAGGTCCTGCAGGCCTTGCCGGAACAGTTCCTTGCCGCCATGGGCGGGGTGGCGGATTTTGGGCACGTCCAACCCGCTGGCGGTCACGCTCCGGTGCCCGATGTTCCCCACTGCGACGACTGCGTCAATGCTGAACAGCCGGGCCAGATCCTGCCAGTAGAGCGTGCCGGCCGCGATCTCCGGCGCCGATGGGGTGCGGTTGGACTGCGGCCGCCCGGGCTGGTGCGGATGGAACGGGTAGGCACTCCACAGCAGCGGCAGGAAGTCCAGTTCAGCCAGCACGTTCCACATCACCGTTGCCGTCGGCTCCGCCGGCACGGTCAGGACCTCCGGCGGAACCACGTAACCGTTGCCCGGGCCGAACATGCCGAACGGGTCACGCCCTGAAATCAGCGCCTTGTTAGTGAAGGGGACTCCGGTCACCGTCATGCCGCGGTACCCGGGGGCCTCCCCGACCAGCAGGACCTTGGGCGGCGTTCCAGCATCTGTTCCAAGTACCTGGCGATGTTGTGCCGGCGCGGTGCGTTCGCCGGCACCGATGCCGAGAAGAAGTTGCGGCTCGCCGGGCCCGTCTCGAACTCCCCCAGCCGCACCACAAAGTCCCTGATTTCCTGCTGCGCCGTCACCATCCCAACCTATGCGATCAGCGAGGCGACGGTGGAACCTGGACCCGCGAACCCGGATCGCTCACCATCCAGTGGCGGGAAGATGCAGCGAAACGGCCCTGTTCGCTGCATCTTCTCACCACTCGAATGCGCAGGAGAATACGTGTCCCAGTGCGGGGGAATGCGTGTCGAGTGCGCATGGGAATCATGTCGGTGAACGCTGGTGGGACCAGGCGTGGGAGAGAGACAACCGGCGTCACCCGGCCCGCCGGCCGACACCACAGACAACGACGCCGGTGCCCGGGCGAGGAAGAATCCCCACCCGGGCACCGGCGTCGCGCTGTGAAGTTGTCAGGCTGCAGCGGGCGCGAAAGCCCGCCGCCCGCCGCCCAGGCGCTTAGCCACCCAGCCGCTAGGCGCGGGCGGAGTCCTTGGGCAGTCGGGCCGCCAGCTTCCACGCTGCCGGCATGGCGGCTGCCGCGATCAGCGACTTCACGATGCCGCCGATGATGAACGGGTACAGGCCCCACTCGAGCGTCTGCTGCAGGTCGGCGCCCAGGGAAATGGCCAGCCAGGCCATGCCGAAGACGAAGGTGATCACGGTGCCCGCCAAGAATG
>NZ_JBNHGF010000188.1:0-5346 GCF_059091005.1 Arthrobacter sp. Y3223164 | reverse complement strand
CACCGGTGCAACCGAGGCGGGCGTATCCGTGGCTGCCACCGGCGTACGCGTGCCTTCCAGCGGCGGTCCGACGTCCGCCGAGTCGACGTCCGCGCGCTCCACCCTTACGGACACCCTGCCCCGCGGCGACCTTGCGCCGGCGCCGGCCGGAACCGAGACTGCAGGGGTCCGCACCGGCACCCCGGTCGCAGCAGAGGCAGCAGTGGCGGCAGAAGCAACGGAGGCGCCGTCCGCCGTCGTCGTTGAACGCTCTTATGTTCCGTCGACGTTTGTGCTGCAGACCCGCTGGAAGAGCGAAACAGGCGAGGCACTGGTGACGGAGTTCATGCCGGTGGGCGACCGCCGGGCGTCACTTGTCCGCCGCGTCGAGGGCCTTTCCGGCGAAATGACCATCCGGCAGGAACTGATCATGCGGTTCCACTACGGGGACGTGGTGCCGTGGGTGAACCGCGTGCACGACGAAGCCACCGGCCGGGAATCGATCGTCGCCATCGCCGGCCCGGACGCGCTGGTGCTGCACGGTGAGCGCCTGCCGCGCGCCGCGAACCGCCGGCACGAGGGCGAATTCACGGTCAAGGCCGGCGAGACGGTCGATTTCGAGCTGTGCTGGTTCCCGTCCCACCGGACGGTGCCGCCGGCGATCGACGTCGACACGGCGCTGACGGAAACGGTGCGCTACTGGCAGACCTGGTGCTCACGGTTCCCGCCGCAGGGGGATTACCACGGCATCGTCAAGCGTTCCCTGCTGGTGCTGCGCGCCATGACGCACGAGACCACCGGCGGGATCGTCGCCGCGCCGACTACCTCGCTGCCGGAGTCCTTCGGCGGGGAACGGAACTGGGACTACCGCTACGTCTGGCTCCGCGATGCCGCGCTGACGCTCGAATCGATGATGACACACGGCTACGAAGACGAGGCGCTGCAGTGGCGCAACTGGCTGCTGCGCGCGGTGGCCGGAGACCCGGAAGACCTGCAGATCATGTACGGGGTGGCCGGCGAACGCGACCTGGAGGAACGGATCATCCCGCACCTTCCCGGGTATGAAGGGTCGGCGCCGGTGCGGGTGGGAAACGGCGCGGTGGGCCAGTACCAGGCGGACGTGATCGGCGAGGTCATGGTCGCGCTGGAGAAGCTGCGCAACATGGGCGGCACCGAGGACCACTTCTCCTGGCCGCTGCAGAAGGCCATGCTGCACTACATCGAGAAGCACTTCGACCAGAAGGACCAGGGCATCTGGGAGATGCGGGGCGAACGGAAGTACTTCACCCACTCGCGGGTGATGATGTGGGCGGCGTTCGACCGCGGCGTGCGGGCGGTGCAGGAGCACGGCCTGGACGGCGAAGCCGAGCACTGGGCGCAGCTGCGGGACAAGCTGCGCGAAGAGATCATGGAGCACGGCTTCAACCGGGAGATCAACTCCTTCACCCAGAGCTACGACACTACCGAGGTGGACGCATCGCTGCTGGTGCTGCCGCAGGTGGGCTTCGTGAAGTACGACGACGACCTGATGCTGGGTACCGTCGCCCGCCTGGAGCGGGAACTCGTGGATGCGGACGGACTGATCCTGCGCTACCGGACCGAGTCGGGGGTGGACGGTCTGGCTCCGGGCGAGCACCCGTTCCTGGCCTGTTGCTTCTGGCTGGTGGAACAGTATGCCCGCTCCGGGCGCATCGGCGACGCCCGCGACCTGATGGACCGGCTGGTCGGTTACGCGAACGACCTGGGGCTGATGGCCGAGGAGTACGACACCGCGAACAAACGCATGGCCGGCAACTTCCCGCAGGCGTTCTCGCACCTGGCGCTGATCCGTGCGGCGGACGCGATCAACGGCCACGCGCAGGAAGCGGTGTAGCCGCAGCCGCTTAGCCGCAGCCGCTTCCAGGGACCGTTTCCACAGTTTCCACAGCGATATCCACGGTTGGGGCGGCGGCGGGGCGGCTGCCTTCCCGGCTACTGTAGACGGGTGAAGTTTCTCCAGTCCCCGGCCGTGAAAGTGGGGCTGTCCATCTCCATCGCCACCGGGCTGTACGGGGTGTCGTTCGGCGCCTTGTCGGTGGCATCGGGGCTCGACCTCTGGCAGACCATGGCGCTGAGCCTGCTGCTGTTCAGCGGCGGCTCCCAGTTCGCGTTCATCGGGGTGATCGGCGGAGGCGGGACCGGTCTGGCCGCGATGACCGCTTCTGCCCTGTTGGGCATCCGCAACGGCATCTATGGCATGCAGATGAACGCGCTCGTCTCCCCGTCCCGCTGGTGGCGGCCGCTGGCCGCCCACGTGACCATTGACGAATCCACCGCGACGGCGTCCGGCCAGGACAACCCCGGCGAGCAGCGGCGCGGTTTTTGGACCGCTGGCGTGGGTATATTCCTGCTCTGGAATCTGTTCACGCTGGTGGGGGCGTTGGCCGGCAACGCGTTGGGCGATCCGAGGCAGTGGGGGCTGGACGGGGCCGCCGTCGCCGCGTTCCTGGCGCTGCTGTGGCCGAGGCTGAAAGGCAAGGAACCGGCCGCCATTGCGGTTGCCTGCGCCCTGGCCACGCTGCTGGCCGTGCCGTTCGTGCCCAGCGGAGTGCCCATCCTGGTGGCGGCGGCGGTTGCGGCCGCCATCGGCTGGTTCACCCACAAACCCATTCCCGCCGGGCTGGCGCCGGACATCGAGCCCTATGACGAGCCGTATTCCGAGCACGACGGGTCCCACACGCTCGCCGGGTCCGAGCGCCGTGCGGCGGGCCGCGACGATCCGGCCGGCAGCGGGGACGGAAGGGAGGCGCCATGAGCCTGTGGATCTGGATAGTGGCCGCCTGCGCCATCTCCTACCTCACCAAGCTGGCCGGCTATCTGGTGCCCGCCAGGTGGATGAAGAACCAGCGCATGTCCCGGGTCGCCGCCACCATGACCATCGGCCTGCTCGCGTCGCTGACCGTCGTCAACGCCTTCTCCACCGGCCAGCACCTGGCGTTCGACGCCCGGGTCGGGGCGCTGCTGGCCGCCGCGGTCGCGCTGCTGCTGCGCGCCCCGTTCCTGGTGGTGGTCATCGCCGGCGCCGCCGCCGCCGCACTGCTCCGCCTGGCCGGCTGGGGATAACAGTAATCTGCTGGGGGGACGGCGGCCGGCTGGGTAAGGCGCCGACGATTGTGCTTGCGGGCGGCGCACCACGGCGCCGCGGCTTAAGGCAGGTTGACGACGGCGGTTCGCACCGCCGTCGTCAAGCATCCGGTAAGGGGTCAGTCAGCGATCTTGGCGACCAGCCGGCCGACGACTTCGCCCCTCTTCAGCTTCTCCAGGCCTTCCGGGATGTCCTCGAAGGTGATCTCGGTGATGGTCGGCGTGAGCTTGCCGGTGGCGAAGTAATCGTAGACGCCCTGCACGTCGTCGCGGGTGCCGCCCTGCGAGCCGACCAGGGTGACCTCGGAGAGAATCAGGGCCTTGGTGCTGATGGTCGACTCCAGCCGGCCCATGCCGACCTGGACCACGCGGCCGCCGGGGCGGACCGTCTCGATGGCCTCGGCGGTGGTTGTGCCGAAGCCGGCAAAATCGACGACGACGTCCAGGCCGATCTCCTGGAACTCGGCGATGGACTTCGCCACGTCCTTGGCGCCGATCTCCTTGGCCTGGTCCCAGATCTTCTCGTTGACCTCGGCGACGTAGACCTCCGCGCCGGCCAGCACGGCCACGCGGGCGCCAATGGAGCCCAGGCCGCCGAAGCCGATGATGCCGACCTTGTCGCCGGCCTTGACCTGGCCGTTGGCGATGACGGCGTGGTGGCTGGTCATGCCGGCATCGGTGCCGGCCGCACCCTGGGCGAAGCTGACGTTGTCCGGAATGCGGACCAGAGCCTGCTGGTCGATGGCAGTCTTAAAGGAGAAGCCGCCGTCGAAGGCGTAGCCGGGAGCGCCGGCCGGAGTCGTGGGGCAGCAGCCCACGCGGTCGCCGACCTTCCAGTCGGTGACGCCTTCCCCGACCTCGGTGATGACCCCGGCCACCTCATGGCCGAGGGTGATGGGGCGCTTGGCCAGCGTCGAGAGCCAGCCCTCGTCCTCAAGCATGCCGACATCCGAGTGGCACAACCCGGCCGACTTAATGTCGATGACGACACCGCCGGGTGCGGCGGTCGGCTCCTCGACCTCATTCAGTTCAAGCGGCTCGTGGGTGTTGGTAAATTGCCAGGCTTTCATGGGGTCTCCTGTGGCTCGGCGCGGATGGTGGCATTCCGCGGGCGACCGGTGGAACGGACCGGCGGAACGGTGCGGGTGCGAAACCCGCATGTCCAGCCTAGCTCCGAAACCCGGCAATTTTTATGCAAATGCATGTAAAGTCCGTCACGTCCGGTGCTGCAGAAGGCCCCGTGGTTGCGGCAGGTGACACCGAACCTGTGCGCCGGCACGGGTGCTGTGGAAGACTGAAGCCATGCTTGTAGCCTTCTCTGTTGCACCCTCCGGGGTGCCCGTCGCCGGTCCCGCACCCCACGATGCCTCGGTCCATGACGCGGTTGCCGAGGCCGTCCGGATCGTCCGCGAATCCGGGCTGCCAAACCACACGGACGCGATGTTCACCACCATCGAGGGCGAGTGGGACGAGGTAATGGACGTGATCAAGCGTGCCACCGAGGCCGTAGGCCGTCACGGATCGCGCGTGTCCCTGGTGCTCAAGGCGGACATTCGTCCGGGATACTACGGCGAGCTCAACGGCAAGGTGGACCGCCTGGAGGCTGCCATCGCCGAGCAGGAGCAGCAGTGACCGTCCAGCCGGGCCTGCCGGACGTCGATCCGAAAGCGGCGTGGACCGCCGTCGAAGATTACCTGACCGTCACCTTGGTGGGGGAGGACCAGTCCCAGGTCGCAGCCAGGGAGGGTGCCGCGCAAGAAGGCCTGCCGGCGATCGAGGTGAGCGCAACCCAAGGCAAGCTGCTGATGCTGCTGGCCCGGCTGCGCGGTGCCCGCAAGGTGCTGGAGATCGGCACGCTGGGCGGGTACAGCACCATCTGGTTGGCCCGCGGACTGCCGGACGACGGCGAAGTGGTCAGCTGCGAGTACGAACCGCGGCACGCCGAGGTGGCGCAGCGGAACCTGGAGGCAGCCGGCGTCGCGGACAAGGTCAGCATCCGGGTGGGCGCGGCACTGGATACCCTGCCGCGGCTGGCCGAAGCGGGCGTCGGGCCGTTCGACCTCGTGTTTATCGACGCGGACAAGGAAAACAACCGGAACTACGTGGAGTGGGCCCTGCGGCTGACTCGTCCCGGCAGCCTTATCGTGGTGGACAACGTCGTCCGGTCGGGCAAGGTGCTGACCGACGGCGGCGACGCCGGCGCGGAGGACCGCGACATCCGCGGCACCCGGGATGCGCTGGCGC
>NZ_JBNHGF010000187.1:0-5489 GCF_059091005.1 Arthrobacter sp. Y3223164 | reverse complement strand
GGCGGCTGCTCTCCCCTGTTCCGGCCCTTGGCGGCGCGGCCCGGTCCGCGGTACTGCTGGCCGCGGCTTTGCTGCTGGCGGTGCCGACCGTCCTGTTGGTGGCACCCGGGCTGGCGGCCTAGGCGTCGATCCGTTCCCGGTCGAGCATCGAGGCGCCTGCCACGATGAACTCCTTGCGCGGCGCCACGTCGGAGCCCATCAGCAGGTCGAAGGAACGCTCGGCGGCTTCGGCATCCTCGATCCGCACCCGGCGCAGCGTTCGGTGGCGGGGCTCCATGGTGGTTTCGGCCAACTGGTCGGCGTCCATCTCGCCCAGGCCCTTGTAGCGCTGGATCGGCTCCTTGTACTTCCGGCCGTCCTTCTCCAGGGTGGCGAGCAGTTTGTGCAGCTCGTTCTCCGAGTAGGTGTACACCACCTCGTTGGCCTTGGCACCCGGGTTGATGATCTCCACCCGGTGCAGCGGGGGCACGGCGGCGTACACGCGACCGGCGTCGACCAGGGGGCGCATGTAGCGGAAGAAGAGCGTGAGCAGCAGCGTGCGGATGTGCGCGCCGTCGACGTCGGCGTCCGTCATCAGGACGACCTTGCCGTAGCGGGCCGCGTCCAGCTGGAAGCTGCGCCCGGACCCGGCCCCCACCACCTGGATGATGGCCGCGCATTCGGCGTTGGAGAGCATGTCGCCCACCGATGCCTTCTGCACGTTGAGGATCTTGCCGCGGATCGGCAGCAGCGCCTGGTGGTCGGACGAGCGGGCCAGCCGTGCCGTGCCCAAAGCGCTGTCGCCCTCGACGATGAACAGCTCGGAGCGTTCGACGTCGCTGGTGCGGCAGTCGATCAGCTTTGCCGGCATGGAGGACGTCTCCAACGCGTTCTTGCGCCGCTGCGTCTCCTTGTGGACGCGGGCCGAGATGCGGGACTTCATCTCGCTGACGACCTTTTCGAGCAGCAGCGCGGATTGGGCCTTATCCCCGCGGTTCGAGGACCCCAGCTTGGCGGCCAGCTCCTTCTCCACCACCCGGGACACGATGGCGCGGACGGCGGAGGTGCCCAGGATTTCCTTGGTCTGGCCTTCGAACTGCGGCTCGGCCAGGCGGACGGTGAGCACCGCGGTGAGTCCCGCGAAGACGTCGTCCTTTTCAATCTTGTCGCTGCCGGCCTTCAGCTTGCGGGCGTTCGCCTCGATCACCTTGCGGAAGGTTTTCAACAGCGCCTGTTCGAAGCCGGCCTGGTGCGTGCCGCCCTTGGGGGTGGCGATGATGTTCACATAGGAACGGACCGTGGTGTCGTAGCCAATGCCCCAGCGCAGGGCGACGTCAACGTGGCAGTCGCGGTCGACCTCGGCGATCTTGCTGTGCCCGTTTTCATCGAGTACCGGAACGGTTTCCTTGAACTTGCCGGAGCCGTGGAAGCGCCAGACATCCGTGACGGCGCTGTCGTTGGCCAGGTATTCGACGAACTCGGCGATGCCGCCGTCGTGGTGGAACACTTCCTCGATCGGGCCGTTCTCGCCGGCGGTGCCGGCCAACCTGCGCTCGTCGCGCAGCGTGATCTTCAGCCCCGGAACCAGGAACGAGGTCTGCCGCGCCCGGTTCTGCAGCTCTTCGTAGGAGAACTTGGCGTCCGGGGTGAAAATCTGCCGGTCGCCCCAGTATCTGATGCGCGTTCCGGTCACGCCGCGCTTGGCGGTTCCGACCACTTCCAGTTTGGAGCCCGTGACGAACGGCTCGAACGCGGACTCCGGGCCCGGCCCCCTGCCCGTGTCGATGAACTTGCCCGGCTCGCCGCGGCGGAAGGACATTTGGTACGTCTTGCCGCCGCGGTCCACCTGGACATCCAGGCGGGAGGACAGGGCGTTGACCACGCTGGCGCCGACGCCGTGCAGGCCGCCGGAGGCCGTGTAGGAGCCGCCGCCGAACTTTCCGCCGGCGTGCAGCTTGGTGAACACTACTTCGACGCCGCTCAAGCCGGTCTTTGGCTCGATGTCCACCGGGATGCCACGGCCGTCGTCGTGGATCTCCACCGAGCCGTCCGGGTGCAGCGTGATCTTGATGCTCTGCCCGTACCCGGCCAGCGCCTCGTCGACGGAGTTGTCGATGATTTCCCAGAGGCAGTGCATCAACCCGCGGGAATCAGTGGATCCGATGTACATGCCCGGCCTCTTGCGGACGGCTTCCAGCCCTTCCAGGACGGAAAGATGGCGTGCTGTGTACTCAGACTTCGTTGGCGCCACGTGTACGAGTGCTCCTTGGCAGACAGAACTGCGGTCCTTGGCCGCGGTCCGCCGCGAATAACGGACCGTTACTAGGCTAATCCCCTTTGCGGGCGGGCTTGTGCACCGCGCCGGAGCGCAGACCGGCATGTGACGCAGCTCCCGGCTGTTACCCACACGTGATACGCGGTGAGCGAAAGTGACCCCATCTTGCGAAGATTTCCGCGCTTCGGATGGTTCTATGGATAGACGCACTCGTAAGGAGGTCATCATGACGACAGCAGTAGCCCCCCGTGAACTGACCGCATTGGACCGATGCGACCGGTGTGGTGCCCAAGCCTATGTACGGGTTGTCCTGGCCTCCTCCGGCGGCGAACTCCTCTTCTGCGGGCACCATGCCCGGCAGCATGAGCCGCAGCTTCGCTCCAAGGCCTCGGAATGGCAGGACGAAACCAGCCGGTTGACCGAAAAGGCCGGCGCCGCCGCCGAATAGGTTCTTTGGGAACGGGCTGCAGCCGCAGCCCGTTCCCGGAGCGGTCCGACAGGTCCGCCCGGTACCCGGTCAAAGGCGCCGTTCCCCGCAAGGGGAACGGCGCCCTTTGCGTCTCCGGAGGCCTTTCCGCCGGGGGCGCCCGGGGACCTGGCGCCGGAACGCGGAAGCGCTCCCCTTCCCCCGCTGCCGCCGGCTAACGCAGCAGGGCCGGCCTTTTGCGGGTGCCGGTTAACGCAGCAGGGCCGGCCCCTTGCGGGTACCGGCCCTGCTGCGCAGTCGGATTAGTCCAGGTAGTCGCGGAGTACCTGCGACCGCGACGGGTGCCGCAGCTTGGACATGGTCTTGGATTCGATCTGGCGGATGCGTTCCCGCGTGACGCCGTAGACCTTGCCGATTTCGTCTAAAGTCTTCGGCTGGCCGTCGGTGAGTCCGAAGCGCATGGCCACCACGCCGGCTTCGCGCTCGGACAGCGTGTCCAGCACCGAGTGGAGCTGTTCCTGCAGCAAGGTAAAGCTGACCGCGTCGGCCGGAACCACGGCCTCGGAGTCTTCGATCAGGTCGCCGAACTCCGAGTCGCCGTCTTCGCCCAGCGGCGTGTGCAGCGAGATCGGCTCCCGGCCGTACTTCTGGACCTCGACGACCTTTTCCGGTGTCATGTCCAGTTCCTTGGCCAGCTCTTCGGGAGTGGGCTCGCGGCCCAGGTCCTGGAGCATCTGGCGCTGCACGCGGGCCAGCTTGTTGATGACTTCCACCATGTGCACCGGAATGCGGATGGTGCGGGCCTGATCCGCCATGGCGCGGGTGATGGCCTGCCGGATCCACCAGGTGGCGTAGGTGGAGAACTTGAAGCCCTTGGTGTAGTCGAACTTCTCGACGGCGCGGATGAGGCCCAGGTTGCCTTCCTGGATCAGGTCCAGGAACAGCATGCCGCGGCCGGTGTAGCGCTTGGCCAGCGAGACGACCAGTCGGAGGTTGGCTTCCAGCAGGTGGTTCTTGGCGCGCTTGCCGTCGTGGACGATCTGCTCCAGGTCGCGCCGCAGGCGCGTCTCCATGGTGCCGTCGTCCTTGGCCAGTTTCTCTTCGGCGAAGAGACCGGCCTCGATCCGCAGCGCGAGGTCGACTTCCTGCTCGGCGTTCAGCAGGGCGACCTTGCCGATCTGCTTCAGGTAGTCCTTGACGGGGTCGGCGGTGGCGCCGGCGGAGACCACCTGCTGGGCGGGGGCGTCGTCGTCGTCGGCGTCGGAGTAAACAAACCCGGACCCGGTCTCGCCGTCCTTGCCCTTCTTGGCGCCGGCTTCCTCGGTGGCTTCTACGTCTTCCTCGGTGGGCTCCGGCTCGACCTCGGGATCCTCGTCGACTTCTTCCGTGGCCAGCTCGGCGGTGTTCGCCTCATCCTTCTTGGCAGCGGCACCGGGCTTGCGGCCGCGCCGTTTGGGAGCAGCTTCCGCCGCTGCCGCTGACTGGGCGCCCGCGCGCTTGGTCGTCGCGGACTTTTTCGGAGCGGAGGCAGCAGTCTCCTCATCGGGAGCTGCAGCAGTCTTCTTGTCCGGTGACACAGAGAACCTTTCGTACGGCGGTCTGTGACGCTACCTGCGGGTAACACCACTATGACCCTGTCAAGTCCGTGAATGAATTCAAACCAAGCCACGGACGCAGGGTCTGCATGGCATAACCTGATCCGCGGCGGCGGTATTCCCGCAGGATCTACCGCTGTTTGAAACACGAACCCAACCGGGTCTCGGTTCCCATTGTCTCACGATTCAGACCGCCGGATGAACTGATTTTCGACCGTCGCGACGCCGCGATCATGCCGTCAGGTGCCTCCGTCCGGGCCAGGCGGTCTCCCGCCGGCGCGCCCACACCGGCAGCATTCCGCTGTCTGCCAGTTCCTGCACCAGTTCCGCCAGCCGGTAGCCGGGCCATTCGCGAAGGCAGGCCTCGGCCCGTTGATGCGCATGCGTACCGCGTCCCCGGGCCCATTCGATCCAGGCATGCAGCGTGCCGGCGGCAGCGCGGGAGCGCCCCGCTCCGACGGCGTGCAGGCGGGAGAGCAGGTGTGCCGTGGCGTCCACGCGATCCCAGTCCGGAGCGTGGGGCGACTCACCGATCAAAATTTTGGACCAGCCCCGGGCTGCGGCAGGATCGCCGGACCCGGGCAATGGATCGACGGGCGGCGCGGCGCCCGCCGCCCGGTCCGCGTCATCGAGGAGGCCGGATGCCTCGGCCCAGAGGAACGCCGTCTCGGCGCTGCTGCAGGCGAAGATGGCAATACCGTCCCGTACCGCGTTGTCGCTCAGGCTCGCCAGCAGGAAGGCCTGCGCTTCCGCCGTGAGGGTTCCGGCCTTGTGCGCTGCCAGGGATTGCTCCCAGCGGCGGAGGGTGTGGAAGTAGAAGTCCGAATGGGTCCACTCTCCCGCGCGTCCCGCGGCCAGCCGGTCCGCCTCCTGCCGTATCCCGGCCGCGACATCGGGTGTCGCTGCCGGTGCCGGTTCCGGTGCCTGTGCAGCCCCGGCTCTCCGGACGGACGTGGCGGTCGCGTACGGCGCGCCGGAGGCTGCCGCCCGTGGGACGGCCACGGCCTCCGCTGCGGAGGCCGCGTAAGTGCTGCCGCTGTAGACAAGTTCGGCGCTCAGGGCACTGTCCCGGATCTGTGACACCGGACGTCCGGGCAGCGGACAGCATTCGGCGTCGGCGCAATAAAGCTCCCGCCAGTGCTGCGGGCCTACCGTCCAGCCCGTGCGGACCGGCAGCCCGGCGGCGGACAGGGAACGGCCGAGGGCGGCCACG
>NZ_JBNHGF010000186.1:0-5505 GCF_059091005.1 Arthrobacter sp. Y3223164 | reverse complement strand
CCCCCTCGGTCCCGCCGTCCGTTCCTGCCGCGCCGGCCGCCGCTGCCCCGGTCTGGGCGGCGCGCTGGGTCACGACGTTGTCCGTAGCTCCGGTGATGGCGGCGATCAGGTCGTCGGTCGAGACGTCCTTCATCCGGAACGTGCCGTTGTTCTTCCCCAGCCGCAGCACCGCGACACGGTCGGAGACGGCTTTGACGTCCTGCATGCTGTGGCTGATCATGATCACCGCGAGGCCGTTTTCGCGCAGCCGCTCCACCAGGTTCAGCACCTCGGCCGTCTGCGCCACGCCGAGGGCTGCGGTGGGCTCGTCGAGGATGATGAGCTTGGGGCTGCCGAGCAGCGACCGGGCGATGGCGACGGTCTGGCGCTGGCCGCCGGAGAGGGAGGCAACCGCGATGCGGACCGAGGGGATCTTCGCCGAGAGCTGGCGCAGCAGCTTCCACGACTGGACCTCCATCTCCACTTCGTTCAGCCGCCAGGCGCCCAGCTCCCGGCCGAGGAAGAGGTTGTCTACCACGCTGAGGTTGTCGCAGAGGGCGAGGTCCTGGAATACCGTGGCGATGCCCAGCTGAATGGAATCCACCGGCGTGTGGATCGTCACGTCCTGGCCGTCGAAGTTCACGGTACCGGCGTCCTGGGGATGCACGCCCGCGAGGATCTTGACCAGCGTCGACTTCCCGGCGCCGTTGTCGCCGACGAGGGCGACCACTTCGCCGGCGTGGACGTCCAGGTCGATGTCGGTCAAGGCGGCCACGGCACCGAAGTGCTTGCTCACGCCCCGCATGGACAGGACCGGGGCGGTAGCCTCCGGCCGTTCCGCTGACACAGTGGACACTGCTTCCCCTTCCCTTACGACGGCAGTGCCGCGGTGGGCGCGGCACCGCCGTCCGCGGCTGCGCTACTTGATGCCGAGTTCGTCGCAGCCCGCCTTGTACTCGCCGGTGCAGATTTCTTCAGGCTTGTAGATGCCGCCGTCGAAAATCACTTCCTTGACGTTCTCCTTGGTGACCACCGTCGGCACGAACAGCGCTGACGGGGTGTTAAAGAGCGTCGCGTCGGGTTCGGGGGTCTCGCCGTTGAGCAGCTGGACCGCCACCTCTGCCGACTTTTCGGCGACTATCTTGATGGGCTTGGAGATCGTGTTGTACTGGTCGCCCTTGATGATCCGCTGGATCGCGGCGACCTCCGCGTCGTTGCCGGTGACCGGCGGGAAGGGCGAGACACCGGCGGCCTTCAGGGCGGCGATGGAGCCGCCGGCCGTGCCGTCGTTGGCGGCCACGATGCCGGTGATGTCTTCACCGAACTGGGTGATCTGGCCGGCCACCCAGTCCTGGGCCTTCGACGGCTGCCACTCCGGGGTGTCATACGAGGCCAGGATTTTATGCTCGCTGGCCTCGACCGCTTCCGTCGCGCCCTCCTTGATCAGCTGCGCGGCCCGGTCCGTGGGGGAGCCGTTGACCATCAGCACCCCTCCGGTCTCTTCGCCGTCGGCGTCCAGCTTCTTGACCAGGTCCTCGGCGATGAGGCTGCCGATCTTCTTGTTGTCGAAGGAGACGTAGAAGTCCGCCGGCGTGTCCGGGACCGGCCGGTCGTAGGTGACAACCTTGATGCCCTGGCCCTTCGCGGTGTTGACCAGCGAGGCGGCAGCGGTGCTGTCCACCGGGTCCAGGACCAGGACCTCGACGCCCTGGGTGATCATCGCGTTGGCCTGCTGCTGCTGCTTGTTCGCGTCGCCGTCGGCGTTCTGGTACAGCACCTCGCAGCCGCCGCACAGTTCTTCGACCTTGGCCTTGAACAGCGGGCTGTCCTGCTGCTCGTAGCGGGTCGAAGCACGGTCCGGCATCAGGAACGCGATCTTGCCCTCGGCCTGGCCGCCGCCACCGCCTGCTGTCCCGCCGCCGCCGCCTCCGGCACCGCCGCCTTCACCGCCGCCGCCGCCACCGCAAGCAGTCATGCCGGCTGCAAGAACGAGGGCCGTGGTGAGGCCCATGATTCCCCGTGTGTTCTTCTTGTTCATCGGAACTCCTCTTGCTGGGGGCGTGCCGCGTTGCCGTTCGTGCGTTCCGGCGTCCGCGGTCAGAGCCGCTGGGGGTAGATCATCGCCTTGAGCGATTCGGGTTCGGTGGAGGTGTTTTCCAGGGCGGCCGCGGTCTGCGGCAGGGCAAAGCTGTGCGTTACCAGTCCCTCCAGGTTGATCCGGCCTGAGGACACCAGGTCAATGCCCAGCGGCCAGGTGTTGTTGTACCGGTTCACCATCGAGATGGTGATCTCCTTCCAATTGAGCGTGGACAGGGGCAGCGGCACCTCGTCGGCCTTGGCCAGACCGATGACGGCTGCCCGCCCGGCCTCGCGCAACCGGCCGAGCCCGGAGGCGAGGACGCCGCCGGCGCCCGAGCATTCCAGCAGCACGTCAAAGGTTTGCGCCGCGGGCGCGTCGCTCTTCTCCACCGCGAAGCCGTGGTCGCGGGCCACGCCGAGCCGGTACTCGGAGATGTCCGTGACCGTGACGCTTCCCGCGCCGAGGGCCCGCGCCGCCTCGGCGGCAAGCAGGCCCACCGGTCCGGCGCCGGTGATCAGCACGTCGTCGCCGGCCTGGAGGTTCGCCCGCCGGCAGCCCCACAACCCCACGGACAGCGGCTCGAGCAGCGCGCCGTCTTCGTAGCTCATCGAATCCGGGATCGGGAAGTAGCAGCGGGCGTCCATGGCCAGGTACTGCAGCAGTGCGCCGTCGTAGGGCGGGGTGGCCAAAAATTCGAGGTTCGGGCAGAGGTGGTAGCGCCCCGCCCGGCACTCTTCGCAGCTGCGGTCCGGCGTGCCCGGCTCGACGGCCACCCGGTCGCCGACGCGCACGTTGCCGACGCCTTCGCCGACGGCGACCACCTCGCCGGAGACCTCGTGCCCCAGGATGAACGGACCGTCAACGACGAAGGGGCCGATCTTCCCGTAGCGGTAATAGGCGACGTCGGAGCCGCAGACCCCCACGGCTTCCACCCGGATCACGGCCTGGCCCCGGCCCGGCTCGGGCATCGGGCGCTCCTGCATCTCGATGCTGCTCAGGCCGGTCATCACGGCGGCGGCATTGCCCATCCAAGACTCCTTAGCGAGCAGTCACTGGGTCAAACGGCCCCGGACCCCCGAATGTGATACAACGCACATTCATACGCATATGCTAACCCCGGCGGACGTGCCGCCGCTATGAAAGTGCGGGTCGGAGGCCCCTTGGCCCCGTAAATTCCGGCCGGCAGTCTAGACTCTAAGCCGTGAAGATCCGGACCCACTGGCTGCATGTGCCACCGAGGGAAACGTGCTGACATTCCTCGATGCCCTCAAGCGGGTCCTGGTGGGCAAGCCGTTCCGAAGCGAGCGGCTGAAGCAGGATGCGCTGCCGCGGCGCCTGGCGGTTCCGGTCTTCTCAGCGAACGCGCTCTCCTCGGTGGCCTACGCCCCGGACGAGATCCTGCTCACGCTGGCACTGGCGGGCGTCGCGGCGATTGCCCTGTCGCCCTGGGTCGGACTGGCGGTCATGGTGGTGCTGCTGGTCCTGGTGGCTTCCTACCGGCAAAGCATCCACGCGTATCCGTCCGGCGGCGACTATGCGATCGCCACCAGGAACCTGGGCAAGCCGGCGGGCATCACGGTGGGCTCCGCGCTGATGCTGGACTACGTGCTCACCGTCGCGGTGTCCATGTCTTCGGCGGCCCACTACCTCGTGTCCGCCGTTCCGGCGCTCAAGGGCTGGCAGCCCGGAGCGGCCGTCGCCGGCATCGCGATCCTCGCCCTGCTCCATCTGCGCGGGCTGGGACGCGGGCGCCTGACCGTGGCGATCGCCACCTATGTCTTTGTGGGCACCGTGCTGCTGATGTGCCTGGCCGGATTTGTCCTTGACCTCACCGGAAACCTGGGCGAGGCACCCAGCGCGGCGTTCGACGTCGTGCCGGAACCCGGCCTGGAGGCGGGCCTGACCGGGCTGGCCGGCGCACTGCTGGTACTGCGGGCCTTCTCCACGGGCGCCGCCGCACTCACCGGCCTGGAGACACCCGCCAGCAACGTGCCGGCCTTCGAGAAACCGCGCGCCAGGAACGCCGGCTTTGCGCTGCTGATGCTGGGCATCTCCGCAACCGTGATCACCATGGCGGTGATGTACCTGGCCCGGGCCACGGAGGTGCGGGTGGTGCAGGTCCCCGCCGACCAGCTGCGGCTGGACGGCGGGCCGCTGCCGGCGGGCTATTTCCAGTCCCCGGTGCTCAGCCAGCTGGCGGAGACGGTTTTCGGCGGCGGCGCCCCGCTCTTCTACCTGACGGTCGCGGCCACCGCGGCAATCCTGGTGCTGGCCAGCCATTCGGCGTTCAACGCCTTCCCGCAGCTGGCATCGATCCTCGCCACCGACGGCTTCCTGCCCCGCCAGCTGCGGACCCGCGGGGACCGGCTCAGCTACAGCAACGGGGTGCTCGCGCTGGCGGCCGCGGCCGTGGTGCTGGTGCTGATGTTCAACGCGGACGTCACCCGGCTGATCCCGCTCTACGTCATCGGCGTGATCGTTTCCTTCACCTGCAGCCAGCTGGGCATGATCCGGCACTGGTCCCGCGAAATACGGGCCACGCCGCACCGGCCGGTGCGGCGCCGGATGCTGCGCTCGCGGTTCATTAACATGGTCGGCTTCATCCTGACCGTGACCGTGCTGGTGGTGGTACTGGTCAGCAAGTTCGTTTTCGGAGCCTGGCTGGCCGTGCTCGGCATCATCCTGCTCGGGCTGGTCATGCACCGCATCAACCGCCATTACGTCCAGGTCGCCCGCGAGCTCGCGATCGACCCGGACCAGCCGACCACCGCGCTGCCGTCCCGGGTACACGCAGTCATCCTGGTCTCGCACGTACGCAAACCGACGCTCCGGGCGCTTGCCTTCGCCCGGGCCTCGCGGCCGTCCCGGCTCGACGCCGTGGTGGTGGACCTGGACCGGGAACAGACCGAGCAGACCCTGCGCGACTGGGAGAAGCTCAACATCCCGGTTCCGATCACGGTGCTCGCTTCCCCGTACCGCGAGACCACCACGCCGATCATCGACTACATCAAGAGCATCCGCCGGGACTCGCCCCGCGAACTGGTGGTGGTCTACATCCCCGAATACGTGGTGGGACGCTGGTGGGAGCAGCTGGTGCACAACCAGACCGCGCTGCGCATCAAGACCCGCCTGCACTTCGAGCCCGGCGTCATGGTGGCCAGCGTGCCGTGGCAACTGGCCTCCTCCGATTCCGTCCGCCGCTACCAGGAGCTTTCATGACCGACCCCGCACCGCAACTGATCGAGCTGACCGTCGGCGCTCCGGCGCACGGAGGCCACTTCGTCGCGCGGCACGACGGCCGCGTGGTGTTCGTCCGGCACGCTCTGCCCGGGGAGCGGGTCCTGGCACGCGTCACCGAGGGCGGACCGGACGCGGGATTCTGGCGGGCGGACGCCGTCCGGGTGCTGGAAGCATCCCCGGACCGGGTGGAGCATCCCTGGGCGCCC
>NZ_JBNHGF010000185.1:0-5510 GCF_059091005.1 Arthrobacter sp. Y3223164 | reverse complement strand
GTCGGCGCGACGGCCGGCCGGCGGCCCGGCCTGAACCGTGTTGGCGCGCACCGCCCGTGGTGCGGGAAACTGGTCAGGCAAGCCCCGCCGTCGTACGTTTACTACCCGCAAGGACACCGCCCAAGCACATGCAGATCACCATCCGCCCTGCCACCGCTACCGATTTCGACGACGTGGAGCGCCTGACGCGCGAGGCGTACCTGGCCGCGGGACACTTCCCGGCAGCCGACCACCCGTATCTGGTGCACGTTTCCGACGTGGCGCACCGGGCCCGGCATGCCGAGATCTGGGTGGCCGAGCGGGGCGGAAAGGTGGCCGGGGCGGTCACGCTGGCCCAGGCCGGCGGGGAGTATGCAGACATCGCTCGGGAGGGGGAACTGGAGTTCCGGATGCTGGCCGTGGATCCGGGGCTGCAGCGCTCGGGCGTCGGCCGGGCACTCGTGGACGCCATCGTGGAGTACGCGCGCACGCTGCCGGGCATCAACGCCGTGAGCCTGACCACCGGCAGCGACTGGACCGCGGCGCACCGGCTGTATGAGTCGCTGGGATTCGACCGGGTGCCGGAGCGCGACTGGCCGGTACCCGGGACCGACATCCGGCTGCTGGTCTTCGTCAAACGCCTCTAGCAGCCGCAGGAACTTACGCTGCAGGCAGCGCGTGCTCAGGGTTTCCTGAACGTGAACGAATCGGTGAAGTTTGCGCCGCCGGCGCCCACAAACGTGGCCATCAGGGAGTTTTCGGTCACCTCGATCTCCACGAACCCGTGCGCGGGCTCGGCGTTTGCGCCGGAGTAGGCGGCGAAGTAGGGCGCCTCGGCATCGGAACCGTTGATGTCGCGCAGCGGTTGTCCGCCGGTGCCGACCGTCGCGAAGACCGTGCCGGCACCGGACACGAAGTCCGCGTCGGTGTCGGAGATGCAGGCATTATCGCTGTGCGCGGGCAGCAGCGACGGGCATTCCGGCCCCAGGGCGAGTTGGTGTGTCCGCTGGTAGAGGTGTTCGTGGCCGTGCAGCACCAGGTCCACTTTTTTGTCCAGCAGCAGATCCGTCACTGCGGAACCGGGATCGCACTCGTAGGCGCCCGCCGAGTGGCAGGGCTTGTGGGAACCGACCACAACCCACGGGATGTGCGCTGCGCGGGCCGAGTCTATGGCGGCGGCCGTCCACCGGTAGTGGTCGGTGCCGGGAGCGTAGTCCCAAAGGCCGGATTCGGGAAACTCCAGGCCCGGCGAAATCAGTATCAGCCGCAGCAGGGGGTCCCGCTGGGGGATGTCCACGAACCATTGGCGCCCATAGGCGCCGTGGGCACCCGGTAAGCGGGGAGGAAGGCAGCGCGCGAATTCATCGATCGAACCGTTCCGGCCGTCGCTTTCGTGGTTTCCGGCGACCAGCTGCAGGGGGATATCCGGCCCCAGGTGGTCGGTGACGAAACTGCACCACCCGGATTCGGTGCCGGGAAGGCCGTAGGACAGGTCGCCGAGCGCCAGGCCGAACCGGGAGCCGCTTTCCGCCATCGCTTCCAGCACCTGCGCGGCACCTTCGTCGAAGCCGAAGTCCCCGGCCGCCGCGAATTTCACGCTTTCCGCGGAGTTGCCGGCTGTCCGGGGCGCGGCGGCGGCCGGGTCGGAGGCAGGTGGTGACGCAACCGGCGGTGCGGCCGGCGCGCGAGAGGTCATGGAAGTAGGGCCCGCCGAGGTGTGCGGCGCCGGGGCGGGCGAGCCTTGCCCCGCGCTGCTGCAGCACGGCAGCAGCAGAGCGGTCAGGGCGATGGCAGCCAGCCGAGCCGGACGCATGGGGTCTCCTCGCCGCGAAGGACTCCGGCAGACCGCCGGAAGTCCGACGGCCCGGCCTGGGCCCTAGCGCGTGCCACATTCTAGGTGCCCGGTGTCAGGCGGTCAACGATAAAGCGGCACAGGAAGTGAGCCGAAACGCTCAAGTCCGTGGTCCCCCCGCTGTGCCTGCGGATCGCGCAGCCCAAGACCGGACGCCGGGAAGCCGGAGGCTGTCGCCGTGGGATGGTCCCTCGGCATTCCCTGGCGAATCCCGACCCTTCTGCGCCGGTAGACTGAAAAGGAAAAGCATTCCACCCGCGTAGGAGACTCATGTCTGAGATCAATCGTGCGGCGGTGGCGCATTTGGCGCGGCTGGCCCACATTGAGATGACCGCCGAAGAACTGGACAAGATGGCCGGCGAACTCGACGTCATTGTCGATTCGATCAAGTCCGTCCAGGAAGTTGCCAGCCCCGACGTTCCGGCGACCTCGCACCCGATCCCGCTGAACAATGTGTTCCGCGAGGACGTGGTGGGGGAGACGCTGAGCCAGGAACTTGCCCTGGCGAACGCACCGGACCAGGCCGACGGCCGGTTCAAAGTTCCGGCGATCCTGGACGAGGAGTAAGACGCACCCATGAGCGAACTGATTACCCACAGCGCGGCCAAGCTGGCCGAGATGCTGACCGCTTCGGAGGTGTCCTCGGTGGAGGTCACCCAGGCGCATTTGGACCGCATCGCCGAGGTCGACGGCGACCTCAACGCGTTCCTGCACGTGAACACCGACGAGGCGCTCGCGGTGGCGGCGGACGTGGACAAAGCCCGCGCCGCCGGCGAAGAGCTGCATGCCCTGGCGGGCGTCCCGATAGCGATCAAGGACCTGATCGTCACCGTGGGCCAGCCCACCACGGCCGGCTCGAAGATCCTTGAGGGCTGGATGAGCCCGTACGACGCCACCGTGGTCAAGAAGATCCGGGCGGCGCGCATGCCGATGCTGGGCAAGACCAACCTGGACGAATTCGCCATGGGTTCCTCCAGCGAGCACTCGGCCTACGGTCCCACCCGTAACCCGTGGGACCTGGACCGGATCCCCGGCGGCTCCGGCGGCGGCTCTGCGGCTGCCGTGTCCGCTTTCGAAGCACCGCTTGCGCTGGGCACCGACACCGGCGGTTCCATCCGCCAGCCGGCCGCAGTGACCGGTTCGGTGGGCGTCAAGCCGACCTATGGCGGAGTTTCCCGCTACGGCGCCATTGCGATGGCGTCTTCGTTGGACCAGATCGGTCCGGTGACGCGCACGGTCCTGGACGCCGCGCTGCTGCATGAGGTCATCGGCGGACACGACCCGGCCGACTCCACCTCGCTGACCGACCCGGTGGGCGCGCTGGTCGAGGCCGCCCGGAACGCCGACGTGCGGGGCATGCGCATCGGCGTGATCAAGGAACTGCAGGGCGAAGGCTACGCGGCCGGCGTGCAGGCCCGCTTCGACGAGGCCCTGGAACTGCTGCGCGGGGCCGGCGCCGAGGTGCTGGAGGTCTCCTGCCCGAACTTCAAGTACGCGCTGGGCGCCTACTACCTGATCATGCCCTCGGAGGTTTCCTCCAACCTGGCCAAGTTCGACGGCGTCCGCTATGGACATCGCGTGCTGCCGGCCGAGGGCCCGATGACGATCGAACGCGTGATGGGTGCCACCCGTGCCGCCGGCTTCGGCGACGAGGTCAAGCGCCGCATCATCCTGGGCACCTACGCCCTGTCTGCGGGCTACTACGACGCCTACTACGGTTCGGCGCAGAAGGTCCGCACGCTGGTTCAGCGCGACTTTGCCGCGGCGTTTGAGACCGTCGACGTGCTGGTCTCTCCCACGGCGCCGACGGCCGCGTTCAAGCTGGGCGAGAAGCTGGACGACCCGATGGCCATGTACCTCAACGACGTGGCCACCATTCCGGCCAACCTCGCCGGAGTGCCTGGCATATCGGTGCCGGGCGGCCTGACCGACGGGCTGCCGGTGGGGATCCAGTTCCTGGCCCCCGCCCGTGAAGATGCCCGTTTGTACCGCGCCGGCGCCGGTCTTGAAAACCTGCTGGAAGCCCAGTGGGGCGGCCCGCTGCTGGCTCAGGCTCCTGTCCTCGGAGGTGTGAAGTAAATGGCTGCAACAGAAGAGTTGGTCTCCTTCGAAGAGGCGATGGCGAAGTACGACCCGGTCCTCGGGTTTGAGGTCCACGTTGAGCTGAACACGAAGACCAAAATGTTCTCCGCCGCTCCGAACGCGTTCGGCGATGTGCCGAATACGAACGTGTCGCCGGTGGACCTGGGCCTGCCCGGCGTCCTGCCGGTGGTGAACAAGTCGGCGGTGGAGTACTCGATCCTGATTGGGCTCGCGCTCAACTGCAAGATCGCCGAATCCTGCTTCTTCGCCCGGAAGAATTACTTCTACCCGGACACCCCGAAGAATTTCCAGACCTCCCAGTACGAAGACCCGATCTGCTACGACGGCTACCTGGACATCGAGCTGGAAGACGGCGAAGTGTTCCGGGTGGAGATCGAACGCGCGCACATGGAGGAGGACGCGGGCAAGCTCACCCACATGGGCGGCGCCACCGGCCGGATCCAAGGCGCCGAGTACTCGCTGGTGGACTACAACCGAGCCGGCGTTCCGCTGGTGGAGATCGTCACCAAGCCGATTGTCGGAGCCGGTTCCCGTGCTCCGGAACTGGCCCGCGCCTACGTGGCCGCCGTCCGCGAGATCGTCAAGAACCTGGGCGTCTCCGACGCGCGGATGGAACGCGGCAACGTCCGCTGCGACGCGAACGTGTCCCTGATGCCCAAGGGCTCGGAGCAGTTTGGCACCCGCTCCGAGACCAAGAACGTGAACTCGCTGCGTGCGGTGGAACGTGCCGTCCGCTTCGAAATCCAGCGCCACGCGGCGGTCCTGGACGCCGGCCGGAAGGTGGTCCAGGAAACCCGCCACTGGCACGAGGACACCCGCTCCACGACCGCGGGCCGGCCCAAGTCCGACGCCGATGACTACCGCTACTTCCCGGAACCGGACCTGGTCCCGGTGGTCACCACCGAAGAGTGGATCGAAGAACTGCGTTCGCGGCTGCCCGAACCGCCGGCCGAACGGCACAAGCGGCTGAAGGCAGAGTGGGGCTATTCCGACGCCGAATTCCGCGACGTGGTCAACGCCGGCGTGATGGAGTCGATCGAGGAAACCATTGCCGCCGGAGCCTCCGCCGCCGTGGCCCGCAAGTGGTGGATGGGTGAAATCTCCCGTCGCGCCAAGGAAGCCGAACTCGAACCTTCGGAACTGGGCGTGAGCCCGCTGACCGTGGTCGAGCTGGACCGTCTGGTGCAGGCCGGCAAGATCAACGACAAGCTGGCCCGCCAAGTGCTCGACGGCGTGCTCGCCGGGGAGGGCACGCCCGAGGAGGTCGTGGAGAAGCGCGGCCTAGCCGTGGTGTCGGACGATTCCGCCCTGCTGGAAGCCATCGATGCCGCGCTGGCAGCCCAGCCCGAGGTGGCCGAGAAGATCCGCGGCGGCAAGGTCCAGGCCGCCGGCGCCATCGTGGGCGGGGTCATGAAGGCCACCCGCGGGCAGGCCGACGCCGGTCGGGTCCGCGAGCTGATCTTTGAACGTCTCGGCGTTCAGGGTTAGCCGGTGGAGCGGACGATGAGCGGTGATGGGTCGCGCCGTGCCGGGGCCGATATCGGCCCGGTTCCGCGGCGCCCGGTCCGCCCGGGGA
>NZ_JBNHGF010000184.1:0-5515 GCF_059091005.1 Arthrobacter sp. Y3223164 | reverse complement strand
GCCGCCCGCCCGGGGAACACCCCGGCTGCCGCCGCCCGCCCGGGAAATACCCCGGCTGCCCGGCCGGCTGCCGCAGTCGTGCCGGAACCCGATCTTTTTTCCGAGTTGGAAGACTTCGCCGACCCGGCCGCTGTCGGGGACGCCGCGGAAGAGCTGGTGGTGCGGCTCGAGAAGGAGCTGCTCAGCCCCGTCGTCCGGGCTGACTACGGGCGCCTGGCCGTGCTGCTGCACCCCGACTTCGCCGAGATTGGCGAAGCAGGCCGGATGTGGACGCGGGACGCGATGATCAGCGAACTCCAGGAAAGCCCGGAGCTGGACGCGTCCATGGAGGTCTTCGCCGTCGAACGGCTGGGAGAAGACAGCATCTTGCTGACCTACCGGAGCATCCGCCGCGACGGTTCGGCCCTGCGCAGTTCGCTCTGGCTGCGCGATGGCGGGCGGTGGCGCCTGCGGTTCCACCAGGGCACCCCCGAGCAGGACTGAACGCCCGGCCGCACACCCGGCGGCGCCGCGGCCAAACCTTGCGGCCTCGCACCGGCCCCGCCCGGACGAAGGTCAGGCCAGGAACATCCGGGCGTTGGCCTCCTCGGCCTGCGAGTACTGCTGGGAGGCGTGGGACAGCGCCGCGTTGATGCTGGCCAAGGATTCCTCCACCTTCAGCTGGGTGGCCCGCCAGTCCGTGATCAGCTGCTGAAAGTTCGTCGCCGCCGAACCGGTCCACAGCGACTCCAATTCGCGCAGCCCGGACTGCATCGTGTTCACCTCCGCCTGCAGCCGACCGATGGTGCCCTGCACGGCGAGGCTCTTGGCGGCCAGAGCCTCGCTGTCTACCTGGAATACGGCCATGGTGTCCTCCGCTCGTGGATGAAGCTGTCCGACACGGTTCAGGCTAGGCAGCGGCGGAAGACGCCGCGAGACCCGAACCGACGGATGTGGAAAACCCCCAAGCGCGGGACGGGCCCGCGGTCACCCGAGGTCGAAGGCGCCGTCCTCGTCCGCCGGCGGGTGATACGGGATCCGGATGGACATGGTTGCCCCGCCGCCCGGGGTTTCAGCCAGCCTGACGCTTCCGTCGTGCTGGGCCACCAGGGCCGCGACGATGGCCAGGCCGAGCCCGGTGCCTCCGGTTTCGCGATCGCGGGAGGTGTCCGCCCGGTAGAAACGTTCGAACACCCGCGCGGCCTCGTCTTCGGAGATGCCCGGTCCGTGGTCGCGGATCTCCAGGACGGAATCCAGGCGGTCGTCGCTTCCCGGCTGGACGCCGACGGCGATCTCCAGCGGTGAGCCGTCGGGTGTGTAGCGCAGGGCGTTCGTGACCAGGTTGGCGACCACCTGGCGCAGCCGGGCCTCGTCGCCCACGATCGGGGCGGGCCGCGGCGCCCCGCCGTCGAGCCCCACGACCGTAATGGCGCGGTTGGGGGCGCTGGCCCGTGCGTCCAACGCCGCATCATTGCCGAGCATGAGGAGATCCAGCGGCCTGGTTTCGAGCGGACGCTGTTCGTCCACCCGTGCCAGGGTCAGCAGGTCTTCCACGAGCTGGCCCATGCGCTTGGCTTCGCTCTCGATCCGGCCCATGGCCGCACCGACGTCGTCGGGCGTCTGCAGCGCGCCGTGCCGGTACAGCTCGGAGAAGCCGCGGATGGTGACCAGCGGGGTGCGCAGCTCGTGTGAGGCATCCTGGACGAAGCGCCGCATTCGCTGTTCGGACGCGGTCCGGGACGCGAAGGCGGTTTCGATGTGCGCGAGCATGGCGTTCAGGGAACTGGACAGCCGGCCCACTTCGGTCGCCGGGTTCAGCACGTCGACGCGGCGGGAGAGGTCCCCGGCGGCAATGGCCGCTGCCGTTTTCTCCACCCGCGCCAAGGGCCGGAAGGAACGGGTGACGGCCAGCCACACGATGCCGATAGCGGCCACCGTGGCCGAGACGGCGATCAGAAGCGTGCTGGCCGCAACCTTGTCGAAGGTGCTGTTCACCTCGCTGTAGCTCACCGCCACCGCGACGGAGCCGGAATCGTTCTGGAGGGGCGTGACCCACACACGCCAGCCCTGGCTGTCCCGTTCGGTGCCGGCAACGTGGAACCCCCGGCCTTCGAGTGCCTGGGCCCGGTCGGGGGTGATGTCCCGCAGGTCCGGGCGGTCACCCGTGGGGTTGGTGTCAAGCGTGAGCTCGCCGCTGCGGGTGAACAAGGCGCCGTAATACCTCGACGAGTAGGACATTCCGGTGGGGGCCGTCGCCTCACGGACCAGGAAGGACGAGATGGACTGGCGGTTCTTGAGCAGGTCCTCGTCGAGCTGCCTCACCAGCGTGTCGTGAAGCTGGGTCAGGATCAGCGCCGAGGTCAGGGACAGGGTGGCGACCATGAGCACGCCCATGATCAGCACCAGCTGCGACCGCAGGGATGCTGACTTCCATCGATCCAGCATGGATCAGCGGCGGTCGGCCGTGCGCAGCAGGTACCCCACGCCGCGCTTGGTCTGGATCAGCGGCGGAGTATCCGGATTCGTGTCGATCTTCCGGCGCAGGTAGGAGATGTAGGACTCGACAATCGAGGCGTCGCCGTTGAAGTCGTACTCCCAGACATGGTCCAGGATCTGCGCCTTGGAGAGCACGCGGTTGGGGTTCAGCATCAGGTAGCGCAGCAGCTTGAACTCGGTGGGGGAGAGGTCGATGACGTCGCCGCCCCGGCGCACCTCGTGCGCGTCGTCGTCGAGCTCCAGGTCGTCCACCTGGATGATCGCGTCGTCTTCCAGCAGCGGCCGGGTGCGGCGGAGCACGGCGCGGATCCGGGCCACCACTTCGTCCAGGCTGAACGGCTTGGTCACGTAGTCGTCGCCGCCGACCGTCAGGCCGGTGACCTTGTCTTCGGTTTCGTCGCGGGCGGTGAGGAAGACCACGGGGAAATGCCGGCCGGAGGCCCGCAGCTTGCGGGTGACGGTGAACCCGTCCATGTCCGGCAGCATTACGTCCAGCACGGCCAGATCCGGTAAATGCTCTTCGGCGGCGTCCAGGGCCTCGCGGCCGTTGGCCGCAGCCACTACCTCGAATCCTGCGAACCGCAGCGAGGTGGACAGCAGTTCCCGGATGTTCGGCTCGTCGTCGACGACCAGCAGTTTGGCTTCGGGCTCAGGCTTTTTCACCCTTTCAGTGTGCTCCCGGTTTCTGGGAGTTTGCTGAGTGAATGCTGCGCGTGTAGGGCGGCCCGGATGCCCCATGCCCGGCCGGGGCAAATGGGTCGTTTGCCCGATGCTGCCACACCTGTCGGCGGCGGATTCTTGATTCGTCGGCGAAAAAGTCCGGCACAAGCCGAAAGGGAAATCATGCAGTCAGCAGTATTGGCCCGCGAATCTGAAGCAACGGATCTTTACGAGGCGGTTGAGGAGTTCGACGGTTCCCGAACCTTGGACCTCCGGCAGTTGCTCCGCGACACGGCGAGGGCGCTGAGCGCGGCGGCGGGCACCGCACGCCGAAGCCTTGCCCGTCGCCGCATGGACCGGCGCCGCTGGGCGGTTGATTACCAGCGGCTGGAGGAAGTCCGCGAAGAGGCCTTCCTCCAGTTGTACCGAAACGGCGGGCTGCGCTGAGGCCGGCGGCAGCGCGCGCGTCGGACCGGCCTACGGCTGCAGCACGTCGTTGGCGTCCTTGATGGTGTAGGCGTAGCCCTGCTCGGCCAGGAAGCGCTGGCGTTTGGCCGCGAAGTCCTGGTCCAGCGTGTCCCGCGCCACCACCGTGTAGAACCGGGCGGCCCGGCCGTCCGACTTCGGGCGCAGGAGCCGGCCCAGGCGCTGGGCTTCTTCCTGACGCGAGCCGAACGAACCGGACACCTGGATGGCCACGGTGGCTTCGGGCAGGTCGATGGAGAAGTTGGCGACCTTGGAGACGACCAGCGTTTGCAGTTCGCCGCGGCGGAACGCGTCGAACAGCCGCTGCCGTTCCTTCACCGACGTCTCGCCCTTGATCACCGGCGCATCCAGGTGCGCGGCAATCTCATCCAGTTGGTCGATGTACTGCCCGATCACCAGGAGCTGCTCGCCCCGGTGCGCCCGCACCAAGGCATCGACCACGGGGGTCTTGGTCGGCGACGTTGCGCACAGCCGGTACTTGTCGCCGTCGTCGGCCATGGCGTAGGCCACCCGCTCGTCCCGCGGCAGGTCCACCCGGACTTCGACGCAGTCGGCGGGGGCGATGTAGCCCTGTGCCTCGATGTCCTTCCACGGCGCGTCGTAGCGCTTCGGGCCGATCAGCGAGAACACCTCGCCCTCGCGGCCGTCCTCGCGCACCAGCGTGGCGGTCAGCCCCAGCCGCCGCCGCGCCTGCAGGTCAGCGGTCATCCGGAACATCGGGGCCGGGAGCAGGTGCACCTCGTCGTAGATGATCAGACCCCAGTCGTTGGCATCCAGGAGCTCCAGATGCGGGTGCAGCCCGCCGCGGCGCATGGTCAGCACCTGGTAGGTGGCGATGGTGACCGGCCGGACCTCCTTGACCGAACCGGAGTATTCACCCACCTCCTCCGCGGTCAGGGAGGTCCGGCGGACCAGTTCGTCCTTCCACTGCCGCGCGGAGACGGTGTTGGTCACCAGCACCAGGGTGGTGGTGGAGCTGGTGGCCATCGCGGCCGCGCCGACCAGCGTCTTGCCGGCCCCGCACGGCAGGACGACGACGCCGGAACCGCCGGCCCAGAAATTCTCCACGGCCAGGCGCTGGTACGGCCGCAGCTGCCAGCCGCCGGGTTCCGCGGATTCGGCCAGCGCGATCGGATGCGGCGTGCCGTCGACGTAGCCGGCCAGGTCCTCCGCGGGCCAGCCCAGCTTGAGCAGCAGTTGCTTGAGCTGGCCGCGCTGGGAGGAGTGCACCACGGTGGTCTCGGCATCGATCCGCGGACCCAGCAGCGGCTGGATCTTCTTGGCGTGCATGACCTCTTCGAGCACGGGGTAGTCGGTGGTGCGCAGCACGAGGCCATGCTGCGGGTCCTTCTCCAGCCGCAGCCGCCCGTAGCGGGACATGGTGTCCTCGATGTCCACGAGCAACGCGTGCGGCACCGGGAAGCGCGAGTAGTTCAGCAGCGTGTCCAGCACCTGTTCGGCGTCCAGCCCGGCGGCGCGCGCGTTCCACAGCCCCAGCGGAGTGATCCGGTAGGAATGCATGTGCTCCGGCGCGCGCTCCAGTTCGGCGAACGCGGCGATGGCGTGCCGGGCCTCGGTGGCCTGTATGTGGTCCACTTCCAGCAGGATGGTCTTGTCGCTCTGGACGATCAGGGGTCCGTTGGCCATTCAGCTGCCCTCCACTAGTTCAATGTCCATGACGCGGTGGATGGAGACGGTGCGCTCGCTGTCACGGTCGGGGTCGAAAACCCGCACCCGCCCGCCGCTGACGGACAACGGGAGCATCACCTGGCGCCGGTGGTTGCCGTCCGGGTCCACGATGCCGATCCGCACCTTCTGTTTCAACCGGACCGCGGTGCGCAGCGTTTCCAGCGCCAGCAGCGGCCCGGCCTCGGCGGCCGGCCGGGCGGGAACG
>NZ_JBNHGF010000183.1:0-5524 GCF_059091005.1 Arthrobacter sp. Y3223164 | reverse complement strand
GAGCCGATCGACGCCCTGCTCGCATCCACCCTCGTGCGCGCCCAGCTCACGGCGTCCCCGCTGGCCGCCGCCCGGAAGCTTGAGACGGACGTGCGGGACGGGCTGCGCGAGATCTCGGCCGGCGAGCTGGAAATGCGCGGCGACCGCGATTCCATCATTGCCTACATGACCACGGTCTTCGCCTGGGCGGCGGGCGACCTGGAGCGCCGGATGCCGGGCGGCCCGGACGGCCACGAAACGTTCGGACGCTTCGATGCCGTGATTGAAGAAGCCCGATCCTCCGGCATCGGCACCCTGGCGGTGGTCAGCCACGGCGCCATGATCCGCAGCTGGGCCGGCGCCCGGGCGTCCAATCTGACGGTCCCGTTCGTGGCCCGGAACCAGTTGAGCAACACCGGGGTGGTGGTGCTCGACGGCGGTCCCGACGGGTGGGAGGCGCTCACCTGGATGGGCCAGGCCGTTGGCGGGCCCGAACTGGCCGACCCGCTCACCGACGGCCCGACCGCCGATCCCGTCAACCCCGGGAGCGTCCCCTCCGGCCCCGACTCCCGGGACTGACAAGCAAAAAACCGCGCGGACCCGGAGCGGCCGCCGGCCGATGTCACACATGTGCCGGCGGCGGTGTCCTGTCTCTGTAACCACACACGAGAGGGAGTTCACGGTGAGCGCTAAGCATCGGATTGTCATCATAGGGGCGGGCTACGCCGGAGTCATGGCCGCAAACCGGCTCGCCGGCAGCAAGGAGCTTGCGGGCAGGATCTGCGTGAGCGTCGTGAACCCTTCGGCCGACTTCGTCGAGCGGATACGGCTGCATGAGGTCGCGGCGGGAGGCCGGGCATCGGCCGCCGTTCCGATGGAGTCGCTGCTGCGCCCGGAGGCCTCCCTGGTGGTCGGCACGGCCTCCCGGATCGATCCCCGTGCGCGCACCGTCCACTTCGACGACGGCCGGGCCGCGCTGGAGTATGACTTCCTGGTCTACGCTCCCGGGAGCGCGAGCCAACCCGTCCCTTCGGGATCAGTCGGCTTCACGCTGCAGGACGCATCCTCCGCCGCCCGCCTGCAGCACGCGTTGCAGCAGTTGGCTCCCGGCGCCGCCGTCAGCGTCATCGGTGGTGGCCTGACCGGCATCGAGGCAGCTGCCGAAATTGCCGGGGCGCTTCCGCGATTGAAGGTGCGGCTGGTCTCGCGCGGGCGGACAGGTGCGGACCTGTCCGAGCGGGGCCGCCGATCCCTGCTGGCACAGCTGGCGGACATCGGCGTCGAGGTCATGGACGGAACCCGGGTGGACCGGTCGGACGCGCAGCGCATCATCCTGTCGGACGGCACGGCCCTGGGCTCAAACTGCACCGTCTGGGCGGCCGGTTTCAGCGCTTCCGGCCTCGCCGAAGCGAGCGGCTTGGCCACCGATGACCGCGGCAGGCTGCTCGTCGACTCAACGCTGGCCTGCCCCGGGTACCCGGAGATCGTCGGCGCCGGAGACGCCGTCCGCCCCCAGGACACGGTGGCCTCGCACCTGCGGATGGGCTGCGCCGTGGCCATGCCCATGGGCGCCCACGCAGCAGAGAACGTCATCGCCCGGATCCGGCAGCGCTCCCCTCAGGAGTTGTCCGTCGGGTTCATGGTGCGCTGCATCAGCCTGGGCCGGCGGTCCGGACTTGTCCAGCCGGTGCATGCCGACGACACCCCGCGCCGGTTCGCCCTGGGCCGCAGGGGCGGCGCCCTCGTCAAGGAACAGGTGTGCCGCATGACCCTGTCGTGGATCCGGGGGGAGCTCAAACGCAGCGGTTCGTACAGTTGGCCCCGCGGCCCCCGCACCGCCGCGGCACGGTAACCGCAGCACTCGGAGGGGGCCGAGGGGCGCGACCGCGTACTCGGTTTCCGCAGGCCTGATTACCGGCGGGAGCGGGGCAAATACCCGGCTTCCGGTGAGCAAACACGGGGATATATCTGGCCCACTACTCGACTCTTGCGGATCCGCCTGAGTTTCGTTGCCGCCGGTTTAGTCCGCCTGTTAGTGTCGCCGGATCCGCGCCGCGCGGGGTTCAGTTGGGGGAAGAGAGTTCATCATGCGTTTTTCGTCATTGGTGGCCGCGACGACGTTGGGGCTCGTCGTCGCATTGGCGCCAGCCGGTCCGGCGCTCGCCGGTCCAGCCGAACGGCAGGCCGCCTGCACAGCCCTGGGCGGAACGCTCAGCGGCAACGGCAATAATCAAATCTGCACCGTCGAAACCGTCGTCGTAGGTCCGGATGTTCCGTCAGGCACTCCGACGACCACGTTCAGCCCGGACCGGCCCGTGGGCGACCCTGTCACCGTGGACACGTCGCTTCCATCCCGGCAGCCGGATCCCACGGTGACAACCGAGGAGCGCAATGTCGGCGACGCGACTGTCGTCAGGACCGAGCGGGCCGGCACCCCGGTCGTGACCGAGGAAGAGCGCGATGCCGGGGAGGCCGTCAGCGAGGACGTCGTTGTTCCCGGCACGCCGACGTCGACAACCCGGACGGAGCGGGGCACGCCGACGAGCACCGAGACGCCCGCGACTACCAACTGCCGCAGGGTGAACAACGAGCGGGCGGCGAAGCCCGTGGAGAGATGCGAAAGGGCCGTCCTGACCACGACGACGACGCCCACAACGATCGTCACCACGACGACCACCCCGCAGGAACGAGTCACCACGACGACCCAGCCGCGGGAAACGCTGATTACCACGACGACGCCGTTCACGGAGGTCTTCACCAGCACCCAGCAGCGTGAAATGTGCACCACGACGACCTACCAAACGGTGATCGCCACCGCGACGACGCAGCAGACGGAGCGCACGGCGACGACTACGCAGCCGACAACGCGGACCACCACCACGACGATCACCACGTTCAACTTCCCGCGCGGCACCGACGTCCCCACCCCCACCGGCGTGCCGGTGGTGACGCAGGAAACGGAACCAGGGACTCCTGTGGTGACGGAAGCAGTGGTTCCCGGCACGCCGATCGTGACCACCGGAACCCGGCCGGGCGACGAGGAATCGGAGACCGAGTGCGCGCCGATCGCCCCCGTGGTGACGGTCACCGAAGGGGAAACGAGGCAGGAGGTTACGACGGCGACCGTGCCCGCAGAGCCGGTTGTCACCGTGACCCGTGAGGACATCGAACCGCTTGTCGTCGAGACCGAGGCCCCGGGGGCGCCGATCGTGACGACCGACGTCCGCAGCACCGGCGAGACCTGCTACAACAACCCCTCCAACGCAGAGCAGAGGAGCAACCGCTGCGCGGCGTAGCTCCGAACCCGTTTCACTGGCGCTGCCGCCTTCCCTCCGGGAGGGCGGCAGCGTCATGCGGTGTTGCCAAAGCTTTTAGGTGGCTAGAGCCCGTGCACCAGGAGGTTCCGGTGCGGTTGGAGCCAGCCTTTGGCCAATGCTGTTTTCGCGTCGTATCCGTCGGCGATCAGCTTGGCCTTGATTCCGGAGGCTTCGAGTCCAAGTGGGCCAGTATGCTCGAGCCGGCCACATCCGGCGGCATAAACACCGAATGCCGGGTTGTCCATGATCAAGCACATTTCGCGGGGGTCGGGGGTGTCCATCAACGCGGTGTAGAACGCGTAGCCATCCTTTTCCGCCAGGAAACGTACGCTGTCCGAAACTACGCCCAGCCCTTCTAAGCGCTCCGCCGGTATTTCGTCCTCGGTACTGGAAGGGGCAGACAGCGCTGACACCCGGGGAGCCTGGTGGCTCGTGCAGCCTGCCAGCGCCAGCAGTACCGCGGCTGCAGCGCTCAGTCTGGTCAGCGTGTGCATGGTCTCCCCGTCTCGGCTGAAGCAATGTTTGCCTCACGCTAAGCGGGAAATGATCAGCATTGGACGAAACGAACGTTGCGATGCGGTAACTAAAGCACCGAGGGGTGGAAATTGGGCGCAATTGAGGAGCTTATGGCCGAGTCCAACGAACGTTGGGCTAAAGCGGCCAAAAGAGCCCAAGGGTTGGCGGACAACGGACTGGGCGCCGCCGTGAAGGTCTACTACACGCGATTCTGGCTAGTGGGCGTGATCGTCCTGGTCCCGATTGGTTCCCTGGCGGCGGCTCTGGCGTTTCGGGCTTCTTATGGTGACTGGCCAACGTACCTAACGTTCGGCTGCATGCTGGCGGGGCTAGGCACTCTGATCGGAGGTCTGACCTTCAACTCGAAAAGGGTCGTACCGGCAGCCGAATATGGAAACGTCGACGTGACCCTTTCGCTGACGAGCGAGGAACGAAAGCATGTCCGCCGGCAGGTAGCAGGCAAGGCGGCAGTCGTTCCGGAGCATCTCACGGTAACGCGCGGCGCGGCTGTGCAGATGCGAAAGGCTCTTGCGACGCAGCTGTTGATAATGCCGTTCTACCCTTTGGTTTTCATTCCGCAAGCCATCAACGGCGCCGGACGGAATGATCCATTCGGCTGGGTCTTTGCAGGCATTGTAGTTCTCTTCATGGTCGGGCTCCTATTTCTCATACGGGATTTCCGCCGCTCGGGTCAATTCCTCGCACGCACGGCTGATCAGCGTTGAGGGGGCCCTGCCATTCCGTCAACAGGGGAAGTCGCAGCAGGGCGGGTGGCGGCAGGGCCGATGACAAGACAAGGACCGCAGCCGCTGGTCTTACGGCTGCGGTCCTTGGCACTCCTACGGACTCTCTGCGGACTAACGCTTGGTAATCATGCTCTCACTGAGCGTTATGTACTGAGCTACCGGTAGTTAATGAACTGCAGGTCGACGTCCAGGTCGGAGCCCTTGAGCAGCGAAATGACTTCCTGCAGGTCGTCCCGGGACTTCGAGGTGACGCGGAGCTCGTCACCCTGGATCTGTGCCTTCACACCCTTGGGGCCCTCGTCGCGGATGATCTTCGAGATCTTCTTGGCCTGGTCCTGGGCGATGCCCTCCTTGACGCCGGCCTCGATCCGGTACTCCTTGCCGGAAGCGAACGGCTCGCCGGCGTCCAGCGACTTCAACGAGATGCCGCGCTTGACGAGTTTCGACTGGAGCACGTCCAGGACGGCCTTGACCCGTTCCTCGGAGTTGGCCTTCATCAGGATTTTTTCTCCACTGAAGTCAACCTCGGCGCCGACTCCCTTGAAGTCATAGCGCTGCGCGATTTCCTTCTGCGCTTGGTTCAACGCGTTGGCGACTTCCTGCTTGTCCACCTTGCTGACGATGTCGAACGAAGAATCGCTGGCCATGGTTCCTCCTGGGTCGGGGCGTAAGTGTTCTGGCACCAGCCTACTGAATCGCATCCGGACACGCGGCTTTCCCAGCTGGGACGCAGGTTCCGTCCAATGTTCCTTCATCCGGGTCGGCGAGAATCGAGAAGCCGTATCGACACCAATCATCAGGAGAAGCACACACATGGCAGCCCGCCCGCAGTACATAGTCACTTCGATGAGGGTTGCCGCGGGTTCGTTCCTGACCGTAACGGCCGTCGCCACGGTGGTTGTGATGGGCTCCGCGCCGGCCTCGGCGGCCACTGCCTCCCTGGCGTCCGCGCAGGCGCCCGCCGCG
>NZ_JBNHGF010000182.1:0-5549 GCF_059091005.1 Arthrobacter sp. Y3223164 | reverse complement strand
GCCCTGTGCCGGATCCTCCAGCAGGCGGGCGGTGGCCAGCACGGCCGGAACCAGCTGGTCGCGGTCCAAGGCCTCCCACGCCTCGGTTCCGAGCAGCGCCGCGACGCCGTCCACGCTGTAATCCAGGGTGGTCAGGTCGGCGGCCAGGTCCGCCAGCAGCCGCCGGTCGCTGCTGGCGGGCGCATGGGGAACGTCGGAGAAATCTGCACTATCCACGGCCCAAGTCTAGTAACCCGGACAGACACGCCCCGGACCTGCCGGCCAAGGTGCCCGCGGGCCTTCAGCGCTCACAGGTCACTGCTGCCCGTGCCTCCGGGGCGGTTCCCTGATGGTTAAATGACCTCATGCTCGTCACCACCACCTACCTTGAACAGACCGATCCGGCCCAGCTGGTGCCGGGCTCGCGCCCGCTGCCGGATGATGCCGCCGTGGTGCGGGTGCGGCAGATCAGCCCCGAGTTCAGCAAGTTCCTCTACCGCAGTGTGGGCAGCAGCTGGAACTGGGCCGACCGGCTGGTGCTCACGCGCAGCGAATGGGAACAGGCAGTGCGTGCCCCCGGGGCGGAAACCTGGGTGCTGTACACCGGCAACGCTCCGGCCGGCTACGTGGAACTGTTGGGCCGGCCCGGCGAGACCGGCACCGACGTCGAAATCATGTACTTCGGCCTGTTCCCCGAGGCGATCGGCCGCGGCTTCGGCGGTGCCCTGCTAACCGAAGGCATCCGGCAGGCCTGGCAGTTGCATGGCCGCTGGGACGGGTTTCCGCCGGTGCGGCGCGTCTGGGTGCATACCTGTTCGCTGGACGGGCCGGCGGCCGTGGCCAACTACCAGGCGCGGGGCATGAGCGTGTTCAAGACCGAGGTCGAGGACACCGAACCGCAGGATGCCACGGCGGGCCTGTGGCCCGAGACCGCGAACGCCTGACCCGCCGCGGAACCTGATGCCGTTGGGTAGCCCGCGACGTCCACAAAACAGCTCCGGGACGCTCCCCTGCCCGGGGACGGACGGCCCGGATGCCGCCGGGCCACACAACGGGAGCCGGCCGGCGGCAGTCAGCAGCGGCAGTCAGGCGGCGGCAGGCTCCGGGCAGCCGTCCGGGCAGCGCAGGGTCTGCGGCTCCGCTGCGCACGCGGAACAGTACAACGTCAGCTGGCGGCAGTCCGGATTGGAACAGTTCTCGAACTTGTTGGTCGGCGCCTGGCAGCGGACACATTCCCCGATGGTCTTGGCGTCCGGCGTGAACTCCAGGTGCATGCGCTGATCGAAGACGTAGAGCGAACCTTCCCACAGCCCGGCGTCGCCGAAGGTTTCGCCGTAACGGACGATTCCGCCGTCGAGCTGGTAGACCTCCTGAAAGCCACGGTTGACCATCAGGGACGACAGCACCTCGCAGCGGATGCCGCCGGTGCAGTACGTCACCACGGGCTTGTCCTTAAGATCGTCGTACTTGCCGGAGTCCAGTTCCTTGATGAAGTCGTGGGTGGTGGCCACGTCCGGCACGATGGCGTCTTTGAACTTGCCGATCTGCGCTTCGAAGGCGTTGCGGCCGTCGAAGAAAACCACGTCTTCGCCCGCCGCCTTTTTTGCGTCGATGAGCTGGTGTAGCTCCTCGGGGCGCAGGTGCGTCCCGCCGCCGACCACTCCGCCCTGGTCCACCGTGAGCTCTCCCGGGGCACCGAAGGATACGATCTCGTCCCGAACCTTGACGCTCAGCCGCGGGAAGTCTTCCGCCCCGCCCTCGGACCACTTCACGTCGAGGCCGCGGAAGGCGGGGTATTCGCGCGTGGTTTTCACGTACTGCTTCACCGCGTTCAGCTCTCCGCCGACGGTGCCGTTGATGCCGTCCTTGGAAATCAGGATCCGGCCGCGCAGGCCGAGTTTCTCGCACAGCGCGCGTTGCCAGAGCCGGACGGCGTCCGGGTCCGGCAACGGGGTGAAAGCGTAATAAAGCACAATCCGGTTCAAAGCCACGCATCAAGGTTACGCGGTGGCCGGTAATCTGGGATTGTGACAGGGTTGTCATCGATTAGGCATGCCGCCCGCGCCCGCTGTTCGGTACAGTCCTGCTATGGGTCACGAATATACGACTGACGTCCCCGACGACGTCCTTGCCGCCTGGGTCGCCGGCTGGTCGGCCTGCCGCGGCTACTCCGCCGAAGAGGTCGACGGACACCCGGCCGTGTTGCTGGCGGACAAGACCGGGGACTGGGAGTACTTCGCGTTCGAACCCGGCGACGAGGAATTCGCCGCCGTGGCCCGCGACACCACCAAGTCACCGGGACGGATCTTCACCGTGCTGACGCGCGACGCGCAGCGGATCCATCAGCTGGCGCCGCAGCATGGGCTGCGGGTGCACCACAACGCCCAGTCGCTGATGGTCACCGACATGTCCGGCCAGGACGCCGAGGACCCGTGGTACCGCGACCCCGATTACAAGACCGAGGTCGAGAAGCACGGGAACGTCCACAAGGTCCGGGTGGTGCATGAAGGAAACGAGGCCGCCCACGGCGTCGCCGCCGCCGTCGACAATTTCGCGGTCTTCGACCACATCGAAACGGACCTTAACTACCGTAGGCGCGGGCTGGCCACGCACGTGATGCGCGCGCTGATCGCCTCCGTGCTGGAGCACATGGTGGACACCGGGCTGCTGATCGCCTCGCACGACGGCCAGATGCTGTACCGGCACCTGGGCTGGGACACGGTCTGCGATGTGATGATCCTCAAGCCCGTGGCGGAGGGCTGATCGCCTGCTGCCTGGCACACCGGTGCCGCGTGCCCACCCATGCAGGCCGGCCCACCCGTGCTGCGGGTGCTGCCCGCCGCGCCCCGGTGTGGTGACACAATGTTCGGGTGGCCCTGCACGATTCCCTGATTCCGCTGCTCGGCTCCGGTCCGGAGCCTGAGCAACTGGTGCATGTCCGCGAGCTTCCGGCCCGGGAGGCCGTGGTCGAGCCGTGGCCGGAGTGGGTCCACGGTGACATCCGTGCCGCCTATGCCTCGCTCGGTGTGCACGAGCCGTGGCGCCATCAGGTGCGCGCCGCCGAGGGTGCCCATCAGGGCCGCCATACGATCATTGCCACGGGAACTGCCTCCGGAAAGTCGCTGGCCTACCAGGTGCCGGCCCTGGACGCCATCCACCGGACGGCCTTGGCAGACACCGTCAGCCTCGAGCCGAGCGGCGCCGTCGCCCTGTACCTGGCCCCGACCAAGGCGTTGGCGGCCGACCAGCTGGCGGCGATCAAGGCGCTGAAGCTGCCCACCGTGCGGGCGGAAACCTACGACGGCGACACCGATCCGGGTGCCCGCCGCTGGATCCGGGACCATGCCAACTTCGTGCTGGCCAACCCGGACATGCTGCACTTCGGGATCCTGCCCAACCATGCCTGGTGGGCACGGTTCTTCCGCCGGCTGCGGTTCGTGATCATTGACGAGGCGCACAGTTACCGCGGTGTCTTCGGCTCGAATGTTGCCAATCTCGTGCGGCGGTTGCGCCGCGTCTGCGCCAGTTACGGGGCGGACCCCGTATTCATCGGCGCTTCCGCCACCTCCGCGGACCCCGCAACCTCCTTCGGTCGGCTGATCGGCGCGGAAGCAGAGGCGGTGACCGAAGACTGCTCGCCGCACGGCTCCACGACCGTAGCGTTCTGGGAACCCCAGCTCACCGAGCTCAAAGGCGAGAACGGCGCCAAGGAACGGCGCACGGTGGTTGCCGAGACCTCCGATCTGCTGGCCAATCTCGTCGCGGCGCAGGTGCGTACCATCGCCTTCATCAAGTCCCGCCGGGGTGCCGAGACGATTTCGTCCATCACCAAACGGCTGTTGGACGACGTCCACCCCTCGCTGCCCGGGCGGGTGGCTGCCTACCGCTCCGGCTACCTGCCGGAGGAACGCCGCGAGCTGGAAGCCAAGCTCAGGTCGGGGCAGCTGCTGGGCGTCTCGAGCACCTCGGCGCTTGAGCTGGGCATCGACATCTCCGGACTGGACGCCGTCCTGGTCGCGGGGTGGCCGGGCACCCGCGCCTCCTTGTTCCAGCAGATCGGCCGCGCCGGCCGGTCCGGGCAAGACGCGCTGGCTGCCTTCGTGGCCAGCGACGATCCGCTGGACACGTACCTGGTCCACCACCCCGAGGCCGTCTTCGACGTCTCCGTGGAGGCGACCGTTTTCGACCCGTCGAACCCCTACGTCCTGGGACCACACCTGTGCGCCGCGGCCCAGGAGCTTCCGTTGACGCCCGCGGACATCGGGCTGTTCGGCGCCGCGGCTCCCGGCCTGCTCGACCAGTTGACGGCCGACGGCTATCTCCGGCGCCGGCCGGCCGGCTGGTACTGGACCCATCCGGAAAGCGCGGCGGCCATGGTGAACCTGCGGGCCGACGGCGGCGGGCCCATCAGCATTGTCGAAACGGAATCCGGGACACTGCTCGGGACCATGGACTCCCCGCAGTCGCACTATCAGGCACACAACGGCGCCGTGTACGTGCACCAGGGCACGACATACGTCGTGGATGAACTGAACGAGCAGGACCACTGCGCGATGGTGACCCGGGGAAATCCGGACTACTACACCCAGGCCCGCGACGTCACGCAGATCGAAGTGCTCGGCGCGCAGCGAACCGAGCAGTGGGGCGAAGTCCAGGCCTGTTTCGGCGACGTCAAGGTCACCACCAAAGTCGTCTCCTTCCAGCGCAAGGCCTTCATCTCCAACGAGATCCTGGGCGAAGAGCCGCTGGATCTTGGTGCCAGGGAACTGTTCACCAAGGCCGTCTGGTTCACCATCGGCGAGCAGCAACTAACGTCGGCGGGGTTGGTCGCGGCCCGTGTGCCCGGTGCCCTGCATGCGGCCGAACATGCCGGCATCGGGCTGCTCCCGCTGGTGGCCTCCAGCGACCGGTGGGACATCGGCGGTGTATCGACGGCACTGCATGCCGATACCGGCAAGCCGACCATCTTCGTCTACGACGGGCATCCCGGCGGCGCAGGCTTCGCCGAGCGGGGCTTTGAGGCAGCCAGGATCTGGCTGGCGGCCACCCGGGACGCCATCCGGTCCTGCGAGTGCGAAACGGGCTGCCCCTCCTGTGTGCAGTCCCCCAAATGCGGCAACAAGAACAATCCCTTGGACAAGTCGGGGGCGGTCACGCTGATCGAGGCTCTGCTTTCCCAAGCTGGCCCTGCCCCTGCCGACAGGCACCAGGCGGCCGTCGCCTAACCGAGGGGCACCGCCGCCCGCCTGACTCGGCATACACTGCACGCGCCAGGTGGGAAACAGTGCTTCGTCCGCGCTGCCGATGGTTATCGCCTTGGGGCTGCCCACCCCACGCTGTTGATGGCTTACCCGCCCGGTGGTGGCCCCGCACGTGCCCGGCCCTCGGCATGTGTCCACTGTCCGTCAAGCCACCCCAGCACGTCGGGCAGTCGGGTCCGGGTCCGGACGTCGACCACCACACCGCCGGGTCCGGAACGGCGGCACGCCAGCAGCTCGGCGTCCTGCTTGCGTGCCACGTCTGCGGCCAGGGTACATGGTTCGCCGGCCAGCAGGCCGCGGGCAGCATCG
>NZ_JBNHGF010000181.1:0-5559 GCF_059091005.1 Arthrobacter sp. Y3223164 | reverse complement strand
GCCGGACGCCGCGACGGCCTGTGCCGCGGCGAGGGCCTGGCCTTCGGCGTCTTCGCCCAGCCGCTGGTAGGTCAGCCAGCCCAGAACGGCGGCGGAGAGAAGGAGCACCACGGCCACGACGGCCAGTTGGAGGAACAGCATGCGGGCCGAAAAGCCCATCCGGGGCGGTCGCCTGCCCCCGTTCTCCATGGTGCCTCCCGGGTGCGGCCCTCGGCCTGTGAGCTAAATGAGCAAAACGTGCTCAATAAGCAGTATGCACCTGAAGGGCGTTTAACCGCCATTCGTGACCCGGACCACCCTAATGTCTGTAAAGCCGGTCACACCGGCTGCATTAGACAAAGGAGTTGCTGTGCTGGTTTTCCTCGGCTTCGCAATGATCGCGGTCTTTATGGCGCTGATCATGACCAAGAAACTGACGCCTGTTTTAGCCCTGATCATTGTGCCGACTGTTTTCGGCCTCTTCGCAGGGGCCGGCCTCGGCCTGGGCGACATGATCCTCGAGTCGATGAAGTCGTTGACATCCACAGCGGCGCTGCTGATGTTCGCCATCATCTTCTTCGGCCTGATGATCGATGTCGGACTGTTCGACCCACTGGTGCGCTTCATCCTGCGCACGTTGGGCAACGACCCGGCCAAGGTTGTGCTCGGCACCGCGGTGCTGGCCGCCGTCGTCTCGCTGGACGGCGATGGTTCCACCACCTTCATTCTGACGACGGCGGCCATGCTGCCGATCTACCTGCGGCTGGGCATGAGCCCGGTGGTGCTCACCTGCGTCGCCGGCCTAGCCAACGGCACCATGAACATTGTTCCATGGGGAGGTCCGACGGCACGCGCTGCTGCCGCCCTGGATGTCTCCCCGACCGACGTGTTTGTGCCGATGATTCCATCCCTGCTGGCAGGCATCCTTGTCGTGATGGTCTTCGCCTGGACGCTCGGTTTGAGCGAGCGCAAGCGGTTGGCGGGCGGCAATCCCAAGGCCACCGCCAAGGGCAAGCCCGATCTGTGGACGGATGCTGCCCGGGACGACGACGGCGGTGCCGGCAGCTCCGCTGGAAACTCCGGCGTTGGCAGGGGCCGCGGCAGGCGCGGAGCCGGGTCCGGGAAGCCCGTCCCGGGTACCTCGCCGGTCGGCGCTCCGGCCGGTGGCTCTGTCGCTGTTCTGGAGGCTCCAGAGGAAGGCCCGGTGGGCGGATCCCTGACCGACTCCGCCCTGGACCCCAACCGGGCCACCCTGCGTCCGCATCTGTTCTGGTTCAATCTGGCCCTGACCGTGGCCGTCATGGTGATCCTGGTGCTGGACGTCGTTCCGCTGGCCTACGTCTTCATGGTCGGGGCCGCCATTGCCTTGGTGGTCAACTTCCCGAACGTCAAGGAACAGGCCAACCAGTTGGTCGCGCACAGCAAGAGCATCGTCGCCGTCGTCTCCATGGTGATGGCAGCCGGGGTCCTGACCGGCGTGCTGAACGGCACCGGCATGGTCGACGCCATGGCAGCCTGGCTGGTGGACATCATTCCGGACTCGATGGGGCCGTTCATGGCCGTGATCACCGGGGTGCTCAGCATCCCCATGACCTTCTTCATGAGCAACGACGCGTTCTACTTCGGTGTGCTGCCGGTGCTGAGCGAAACTGCCGCCCACTTCGGCATCGCCCCCGCCGAGATGGCACGGGCCTCCATCACAGGCCAGCCCGTACACATGCAGAGCCCGCTCGTCCCTGCGATCCTGCTGCTGGTGTCGCTGGCCAGCGTGGAACTGGGCGACCACCACAAGAAGGTGCTGTGGCGTGCCACCGTCGTTTCGCTGGTGATGCTGGCCGTCGGTGTCCTGCTGGGCGCCATCCCCTGGGGCTGAGCCGCCAGCCAAATACGACGCGGCGCCGCCGTCTGGTTTCGACCACCGGACAGTGGGCGCCACCGCTCAACCTTGCAGAAAACCGGTCCCGATAATTGTCCGGAAAACCGGTTCCGCGGCCGCAATGAAGGAGGCCCCCCAACCAAGAAAAGGAGAAAGCCGAGAAGTGGGCCGCTGTGACCACGGTGAAGGCTACACGGGCGTTGGCGAGCAAAGACCAGACGCAGCTGAGGTAGGGACCGCTGGCCTGGAGTGCCTAAGGTTCCGGCCCGTCTTGAGCCGCTGCTCGCCGACGCCGGGATAGACCAGACCATGACATCAAGGTCTATCCCGGCGCCGGCCGCGGCTTTCTCAACAACCATGGCCCGTCGGAGCTGACATTCGGGGACAAGGTGCTCGCCAAGCTGGTTGCCGCTGGCTATCACGAGCCGTCTGCCGAGGACGCGCGCAGGCGCATCCTCGCCTTTTTCCAGGAACGCCTGCACCCTGGCCTGAGGGGGGAAGCGCGATGACATACCGCAGCCTGAAGGGAGCGCTACGGGCAGCGCGGGCTGCAGCCGGTTTCACCGCCGGCTACCCGTCAGTTGTGCGGCCACGCCGGCTCCCCTTGGGTCATGCAGACCCGTCAGGTCTTGAACCTCCAACGCCTCGCCGAGTCCACGAGCGTCCGAGTTCCGCCGGAGGGCTCAGCCCAGCAGCAGGGCGACCAGCAGGACGGCGGGCAGCGAGAGCAGGGAGCTCAGGAAGATGATGTCCCGCACCAGCGTGGACTGCATGCGGAACTGGCTGGTGAACAGGAAGACGTTCTGCGCCGTCGGCAAGGCCGCCATGACGACCACGCCCAGCAGCGGGACGCCGCCGACATCGAACACGAAGTGCGCCAGCGCCCACGCGATGGCCGGCATCAGGGCCAGCTTGACCACGGAGCCCAGCGCGACGTCGGCCCGCAGGGCGCGCTGGGTCAGCGGCTTTTGCCCGCGCAGGCTCATGCCGAACAGCATCAGCAGCAACGGAATGGACGCGTTGCCGAGCATTTCCACCGGCGTCCAGAGCACTTCCGGCAGGCGCAGCCCGGTCACGGAGATGAGCGCCCCGACGGCGGTGGCGACGGTGACCGGATTGAGGATGGACTTGATCACGGTGCGCCAGAGCGGGACAGCCGCGGCAGCACCGCCGTCGTCCGGTGAAAGCTTTCCCGCAGCCGCCTTCCGCTGGCACCAGGCGAAGACGGTCAGGTACACGGGCGCGATGACCAGCAGCTGCGCCAGCAGCACCGAAACGACCGGGTCGGCGCTGCCCACGGCGTAGAGGGCGATCGGCACCCCGATGTTTCCCGCGTTGACGTAGGTGGAGGCCATGGCGCCACCGGCCGTCTGCGCTGCCGGGCGGCGCAGCACGAAGCGGCTGAACAGCGCATAGACCGCTCCCGCGAGGGCGGCGGTCATCAGCGCGATCGGAGTGTAGACGCCGACGACCGACGCGAGATCCGCCTCGGACAGCAGCACCAGCATCAGCGCCGGATTGGTGATGTAGTAGATCACCGGCGTCAGTCCGCGCTGCATCTCCGGCGCCTTCTGCGGGACGATGGCTGCGGCGGCAAAGCCGACGGCAACAATCACCAGCACCACGCCGAAGCCGAGCAGCACACCTTCCACGGAACCTCCAGAACTCACGGCTCTGCCCGGGCCGGCGCAAAACGCGCGGCCGGGCAGAGGTCAAACGGCGGGACACAAGAAGACCGCCCGCCCCGCAGGGTGCGGAGCGGGCGGCGGGTACTAGCGGACCAGGCAGGGGCGCTTGGGATCGAACTCCCAGCCGGGCACCAGGTACTGCATGGAGACGGCATCGTCGCGGGCGCCGAGGCCGTGTTCCAGGTACAGGGCGTTGGCCTCGGCCAGGCGTTCGCGGTCCAGTTCGATCCCGAGGCCGGGGGCCTGCGGGACCTTGATCTCGCCGTCGCGGATCAGCAGCGGTTCCTTGGTCAGGCCCTGGCCGTCCTGCCAGATCCAGTGCGTGTCCAGCGCGGTGATTTCGCCCGGGGCGGCGGCGCCGACCTGGGTGAACATGGCCAGTGAGATGTCGAAGTGGTTGTTCGAGTGCGAGCCCCAAGTCAGACCGAACTCGTGGCACAGCTGCGCGACGCGGACGGAGCCGGCCATGGTCCAGAAGTGCGGATCGGCCAGCGGAATGTCGACGGCGTTGGTGCGCACCGCGTGGGCCATTTCGCGCCAGTCGGTGGCGATCATGTTGGTGGCGGTCTGCAGGCCGGTGGCGCGGCGGAACTCGGCCATCACTTCGCGGCCGGAGAACTTGCCTTCGGCGCCGCAGGGGTCTTCGGCATACGCCACCACGCCCTGCATGCGCTGGCCCAGCCGGATGGCGTCCTGCAGCAGCCAGCCGCCGTTCGGATCCAGGGTGATGCGGGCGTCCGGGAAGCGCTGTTTGAGCGCGGTGACCGCGTCGACTTCCAAGTCCCCGGCCTGCACCCCGCCCTTGAGCTTGAAGTCCTGGAAGCCGTAGCGGGCCTGCGCGGCTTCGGCCAGGCGGACCACGGCGTGCGGGGTCATGGCTTCTTCGCGGCGCACCCGTTCCCAGTCGTCGGCGCCGTGGGGTTCGCGCAGGTACGGCAGGTCGGTGGCGTCCGGGTTGCCCACGTAGAAGAGGTAGCCGAGCATCGGCACCGCGTCACGCTGCTGGCCGTCGCCCAGGAGTTCGGCCACGGGAACGCCCAGGAACTGGCCGTGCAAATCCAGCAAAGCGGATTCGATCGCGGTCACGGCGTGCACGGTGGTGCGCAGGTCGAAGGTCTGCAGCCCGCGGCCGCCGGCGTCGCGGTCGGCGAAGGCCGCGGCGATTTCCCGCAGCAGGCTGCGGAAGCGGGCCACCGGGCGGCCGGTGATCAGGGCGCCGGCGTCTTCGATGGTGGTGCGGATTTTCTCCCCGCCGGGGACTTCGCCCAGGCCGGTGCGGCCGTCGGAGTCGGTCACGATGACCACGTTGCGGGTGAAGAACGGCCCGTGCGCGCCGGAGAGGTTCAGCAGCATCGAGTCGTGTCCGGCGACCGGGACCACTTCGACGGCGGCAATGGTGGGTTGGTTGCTCATGCGCTACTCTCCGGCCAATTCCAGCGCGCCGTCGATCCGGCGGTTCAGCTTCCAGGGGTTCTCCTGCTGCACCGGTGCCGGCAGCAAGGCATCGGGAATGTTCTGGTAGGCCACCGGGCGCAGGAACCGCTCGATCGCCAGCGTGCCCACCGAGGTGGTGCGGGTGTCGGAGGTGGCCGGGAAGGGGCCGCCGTGGACCATCGCGTGCCCGACCTCGACGCCGGTCGGCCAGCCGTTGGCCAGGATGCGGCCTGCCTTGCGCTCGAGCACCGGCAGCAGCGGGGCCACGGTGGCGTGGTCCTCGTCGGTCATGTGCAGGGTGGCGGTCAGCTGCCCCTCGAGCCGCTTGGCCGCAGCCAGCAGGTCCTCGGTGGAGGTGTAGCGGACCAGCAGCGAGGCCGCGCCGAAGATTTCCTCGTGCAGCACCTCATTGGTCAGGAAGGTGCGGACGTCGGTGCCGAAAACCGCCGGCGCGGGGGCGTTCTGCGTGGCGCCTTCCTGGCCGCGGGCCACCAGGTCCACCCCGTCCTGCTTCCCGAGGGAGTCGACGCCGGCGGTCCAGGAGTCGGCGATGCCGCGGGTCAGCATGGTCTGGCCGGCGGC
>NZ_JBNHGF010000180.1:0-5572 GCF_059091005.1 Arthrobacter sp. Y3223164 | reverse complement strand
GCCGCCGGCCGCGGCGGGTATCGGCGTACAGGGTGAACTGGCTGACCACCAGCAGCGGGGCGCCGGCCGTGGCACACGACTGCTCGCCGTCGAGGATCCGCAGCTGCCAGGTCTTCTGCGCCAGCGCCACGGCGTCGTCAGGGGTGTCGGTGTGGGTGGCGCCGACCAGCACCACCAGTCCGGGACCTGGCAGGGCGCCCACCACGGCGCCGTCGACACTGACGCTGGCGCGGCTGGCGCGCTGCAAAATGGCTCGCATGGACCCAGCCTAGGCAAAGCCGCCCCTCCGCACGAATGGCGGCGGCCGGAAGCCGGCACCCGGACGCGTGCGGCAGCAACCCGAGCTGCTGCTAGAATGGTTGGCTGACTGGCAAGCCGTTCTTCACGCGCCGTCAAACCCCGGATCACATCAGAGGTGGGGCCAGACGCGTGCCGCGAACGGACTGTAGCTGAAGGTAGCGGTTGACCAACGCTCTCCGATACATGGAGGCCAGCAAACCATTGCACCGCACATAACTGGAAGGACATCGTGGCTAACAACACACGAGCCCGCCGCAAGGTCCGCATTTCGCGTGCCCTTGGCATTGCCCTGACGCCCAAGGCTGAGAAGTACATGGAGCGTCGCCCGTACGGCCCCGGCCAGCACGGACGCGCCCGCCGCAAGCAGGACAGTGACTACGCCGTACGTCTGCGCGAGAAGCAGCGTCTGCGTGCCCAGTACGGCATCCGCGAAGCACAGATGACCCGTGTCTTCGAGGAAGCCCGCAACACCGCCGGCCTGACCGGTGAAAACCTGATCGAGCTGCTGGAAATGCGTCTTGACGCCCTGGTGCTGCGTGCCGGCTTTGCCCGCACGATTGCCCAGGCCCGCCAGCTGGTGGTGCACCGCCACATCATGGTTGACGGCAAGCGCGTGGACCGCCCGTCCTTCCGCGTTTCCGAAGGCCAGCTGATCCACGTCCACGAGCGCTCCGAGAAGATGCCCCCGTTCCAGGTGGCAGCTGCCGGCGCTCACCGCGACGTGCTCCCCAACGTTCCGGCGTACCTGGATGTCGCTTTGGAGAAGCTGCAGGCCCGCCTGGTCCGCCGCCCCAAGCGCTCCGAGGTCCCCGTGACCTGCGAAGAGCAGCTGGTGGTCGAATACTACGCTCGCTAGGCCCGTTGTCCCGGGCGTGAAACCCCGGGACAGCACCTGCGAGATGCCGTCCCCGTGCGCGGGGTCGGCGCAGAACAGCCCGCGGCATCGCCGCGGGCTGTTCAGTAGGTAAGGTGTTGTCAGTGGCGGTACGGTGCCTGCGTCCAGGTGCGCCCCGCCGTCGTTAGCCGGAACCCGCAGCCGATGGCCCGCCCATGCCGCGCGCGGAACCGGAGTACGCCAAGAACCAACAAATAGGAGCGTTTGAGCCCATGTCAGGTGGAGATATCGCCGGTCTGATCGCCGCGGGCGTGTTCGCGGTGCTGGTGGCCCTGCTGGCCATACCGGTCTGGAAGCTCGGCAAGGTGTTTGACGAGCTGCGCCAGGCAATCCGGGACATCAGCGACGGCACCACGCCGCTGATCGGCGAAGTGACCACCACTGTGAGCACCACCAACGAACAGCTCAGGAAGGTCGACGGGATCTCCAACCACGTCTCGGACGCCTCCGCCAACCTGTCGGCCCTGACCTCGCTGGTCTCCGCGACCCTGGGCTCGCCTTTGATCAAGGTGGCCGCCTTCTCCTACGGTGTGCGCAGCGCCTTCAATTCCGCCGGCAAGGGCGCGCCCGAGGGCAAGCGCCGCCGCGGCCGCTGACCGGAAAGAGGAACCCACATGAAGCGAATAATCTGGATGGCCGCCGGCGTGGCGATCGGCGTGCTCGCGGTACGCAAGGTGTCCCAAACGCGTGAGGCGTTGGGCCCGGCGGGCCTGAACCGCGCCCTGGCACAGGTGGCCGACTCCGTGGCCAACTTCGCCGACGCGGTCCGCGACGGCATGCAGGAACGTGAAACCGACCTGCGCCTGGCCCTGGGCATCGATTCCGCCGACGACGTCCGCAAGCGATAAGTTTTTTACGGTCACCGAAGCCGCAGCCCGGCGCCCACAACCGTATTGCACCCCGGAAGGTAAGACACAGGCACCATGAAATCCCATGAGATTGTCCGCCGCTGGCTCGACTTCTTCGAGAAGAAGGGCCATTCCGTGGTCCCCTCCGCGTCCCTCGTGTCGCCGGATCCCTCGCTGCTGTTCACCGTGGCCGGCATGGTGCCGTTCATCCCGTACCTGACCGCCCGCGAGACGCCACCGTACCCGCGCGCCACCAGCGTGCAGAAATGCATCCGCACCGCGGACATCGAAGAGGTCGGCAAGACCGTCCGGCACGGCACGTTCTTCCAGATGTGCGGCAACTTCTCCTTCGGCGACTACTTCAAGGAACAGGCCATCGCGATGGCCTGGGAACTGCTGACCAGCCCGGTGGAGCAGGGCGGCTACGGCCTGCCGCCGGAGAAGCTCTGGATCACCGTGTACGAAGAGGACGAGGAAGCACTGGCCATCTGGCGCGACCAGGTGGGCGTTCCGGCCGAGCGGATCCAGAAGTCCGGCAAGAAGGACAACTACTGGTCCACCGGCCAGCCCGGCCCGGCCGGCCCCTGCTCGGAAATCTTCTACGACCGCGGCCCGGAGTACGGGATCGAGGGCGGCCCGATCGCCGACGAGACCCGCTACATCGAAATCTGGAACCTGGTCTTCATGCAGTACCAGCGCGGCGCCGGCATCGGCAAGGAAGACTTCGAGATCCTGGGCGAATTGCCGCAGAAGAACATCGACACCGGCCTGGGCATGGAACGCCTCGCGATGATTCTGCAGGGCGTGGAGAACATGTACGAGACGGACCAGGTCCGCCCCGTGCTGGACAAGGCCGCGGAGATCTCCGGCAAGGAGTACACCAGCGCCGAGTCCGACGACGACCCGCACCACGGCGACGATGTGCGAATGCGCGTGGTGGCCGACCACATCCGCTCCTCCCTGATGCTGATCTCCGACGGCGTGACCCCCTCCAACGAGGGCCGCGGCTACGTGCTGCGCCGGCTGATCCGCCGCGCGGTGCGCGCCATGCGCCTGCTCGGCGTGGAACGCGCCTGCCTGCCGGACCTGCTGCCGGTCTCCCGGGATGCGATGAAGGGCACCTACCCGGAAGTGGCCGAGGACTTCGAGCGCATCAGCCGGATTGCCTACGCCGAGGAGAAGGCGTTCCTGCGCACCATTGCCTCCGGCACCGCGCGGCTCGAGGAGGCCGTGAAGGAATCCAAGGCCGCCGCCAAGCCGATCTCCGGCGAGGACGCCTTCACCCTGCACGACACCTACGGCTTCCCGATCGACCTGACCCTCGAGATGGCCGAGGAAGCCGGCCTGCAGGTGGACGAGGCCGGATTCCGCACGCTGATGGCCGAACAGCGCGAGCGCGCCCAGGCCGACGCCCGCGGCAAGAAGCTGGGCCACGCCGACGTGACCGTCTTCCGCGAGATGCTCGCCGACGGCGAGACCGTCTTCACCGGCTACGACGAACTCACCACCGAATCTACGGTGCGAGGCATCGTCCGCGGCGGCGAAGTGCGCGGCTTCGCCGGCCAGGGCGAGGAAATCGAACTGGTGCTCGACGCCACCCCGTTCTACGCCGAGGCCGGCGGGCAGGCCGCGGACGTCGGGCTGATCACCGGCGACGGGTTCGTGGTCGAAGTGCTCGACGTGCAGAAGCCCGTCAAGGGCCTGAGCGTGCACAAGGCCGTGGTGCGCGAGGGCGAACTGCCCTCCGGCGCCACGGTGCAGGCCGCCGTCGACGCCCAGCGACGCCAGGCCGGCGAGCAGGCGCACACCGGCACGCACATCATCCATGCGGCCCTGCACCAGATCCTGGGCCCGGAGGCGCTGCAGCGCGGTTCCTTCAACAAGGCCGGCTACCTGCGCTTCGATTTCTCCTGGGGCGAGGGCCTCTCCGACGCCGCCAAGTCGGAGGTCGAAGAGGTCTCGAACCTGGCCATCCGCAACAACTTCGAGGTCCAGACCCGCGTCATGCCCCTGGCCCAGGCCCGCGAGCTGGGCGCCATGGCGCTGTTCGGCGAGGCCTACGGGGACACCGTGCGCGTGGTGGAGATCGACGGCGCGTGGTCCCGCGAACTTTGCGGCGGCACCCATGTGGAGGCCACCTCGCAGATCGGTTCGCTGACCCTGCTGGGCGAGGCATCGGTGGGTTCGGGCAACCGGCGCGTGGAGGCGTTCGTGGGCATGGAGGCCTTCCGCCACATGGCCGCCGAGCGCGCGCTGGTGAACGAACTCTCCGAAATGCTGAAGGTGCCGGGGGCACAGCTGCCCGAGCGGATTTCCGCCACCCTGGCCAAGCTCAAGTCCGTGGAGAAGGAGCTGGACAAGCTCCGCAAGGAACAGCTCGCCGCCTCGGCCGCCTCGCTGGTGGCCCAGGCCCAGGATGTGGCTGGGGTCCGGCTGCTGGCGCACCATGCCGGCGAACTCAGCGGCGCGGACGACCTGCGCAGCCTGGCCCTGGACCTGCGGACGCGGCTGGGCTCCGACCCGGTCACCGTGGCGATGACGGGGGTGGCCAACGGCCGGCCCCTGATCCTGGTGGCCACCAACGAAGCCGCCCGTGCCGCGGGTGTCAAGGCCGGCGCCTTGGTCAAGACCGCCGCCGGAGTACTGGGCGGCGGAGGCGGCGGCAAGGACGACGTCGCGCAGGGCGGCGGGTCCGATGCCACCAAGATCGACGAGGCACTGGCCGCCGTGACGGCCGCGGTCGCCAACCGCTAGGGCATCCGGTGTCTGTTCCCGATTATCCGCACGGCACCAAGCTTGGTGTCGACGTCGGCGCGGTGCGCGTGGGCGTGGCCAGCTGCGATCCGGACGGGATCCTGGCCACCCCGGTGCGCACCCTGAAGCGCGACGCCAAGAAAGACAGCGACGTCAGGGTCCTGGTGCGGGAGGCCGCCGAGCGGGACGCCGTGCAGGTGTTCGTTGGGCTGCCGCGCACCCTCTCCGGCGGCGACTCGGCCTCCACCGAAATGGCCCGCGACTACGCCCGGAAGCTGGCCGCAGCGCTGGCCGGGGCGGGGTCAGCCGCCCGGGTCAACCTGATCGACGAGCGCCTGACGACCGTGGCGGCGCACCGCGGACTGCGGGAGGCTGGTATGGATACACGTCAACATCGTAAAGTAGTTGATCAGGTAGCCGCAGTGGGTATACTGCAGCAGGCTATTGACATGCAACGGGCCCAAGGGCAGGACGTGGGGACACCTGTCGCACCGCCCGCCGGCAGCCATGTGCCGGCTGCCAGCCATGAGGAGCCGACGATTTCGCACGGACATGACCGAAGCGGGGACCCCGGGACATGAGCAAGCACCCCGACGACTGGAACAACCTGCCGTCCCGGCGCGCCGCACGCGGCCGCCAGGCCGCCGACCCGCGCTTCGACGACACCGTCCCGCCGTATTGGGACGACGACGCCGTACCCGAATGGGAGGAAGCGCCCGCGGACGAGGCATGGCCTTCTCCGCCCGCCCACCCCGCCACGCCCGCGGCCCCCGTC
>NZ_JBNHGF010000179.1:0-5584 GCF_059091005.1 Arthrobacter sp. Y3223164 | reverse complement strand
CAGCGGTCCGCGCGGCGCAGCCGGTTGGGACTGGTGGTGCCGCGGGTGGCCGTGCCGATGGGTCGGCGGACGGGACGGCTGGCGGCGGCGGTCGTCTGAGGCACGAGAAAAAAGAATAGGGGCACGGCGGGCCCGCACAGGCCGCTACGGGCCGGATGTGCGCAAGGTCACTGGCGGGAATCGCGGGACTGCCCCCGGGTTTGACCCCGTAATGTCATGCCGCTGCCGCCGGTGCCGTGCGGTGCTCCGCTAGGATGGCAGCCATGACTTCCACCTCGAAACACACGCTGGTCCTGTTGCGCCACGGGCAGAGCGACTGGAACGAAAAGAACCTGTTCACCGGCTGGGTCGACGTCCCGCTGACCGACCTGGGACGCAAGGAAGCGCACCGTGGCGGCGAGCTGCTGGTCGAGCACAATCTGCTTCCCGACGTCCTGTACACCTCGCGGCTGAAGCGGGCCATTGTCACGGCCAACCTCGCACTGGAGGCCGCCGACCGCAGCTGGATCGACGTCAAGCGCAGCTGGCGGCTGAACGAGCGCCACTACGGCGCCCTGCAGGGCAAGGACAAGGCGCAGATCCGCAATGAGTTCGGCGAGGAACAGTTCATGGTCTGGCGCCGGTCCTACGACACTCCGCCGCCCGCCCTGGACGACGCCAGCGAATGGTCGCAGGCCAACGACCCCCGCTACGCGGATCTGGGGGACGCCGTGCCGCGGACCGAATGCCTGAAGGATGTGCTGGAGCGCTTCCTGCCGTACTGGGAATCGGACATTTCCGTGGACCTCAAGGCGGGCAAGACGGTGCTCGTGGCCGCGCACGGCAACTCGCTGCGCGCCCTGGTCAAGCACCTGGACGGCATCAGCGACGAAGACATCGCGGGGCTGAACATCCCTACCGGCATCCCGCTGGTGTACGAGCTGGACGAGAACCTGAAGCCCGTCACCGCCGGCGGCACCTACCTGGATGCCGCGGCCGCGGCGGAAGCCATCCAGGCCGTGGCGAACCAGGGCAAGAAGTAGCCACACGCCAAGAAGTTGCCGCACGCTTAAGCAGGAAGGCCGGCTCCCCGCGGGGAGCCGGCCTTCCTGCTTAAGGTCCTGCGTTACACGGACTGGCCGTTGGGGCGCCATTCGCCGGTGACCAGGTAGGTCACCTTGCGGGACACGGAGACGCCGTGGTCGGCGAAACGCTCGAAGTAACGGCTCGCCAGCGAGACGTCCACGGTGGTCGGCCCGGAGGAGTTCCAGGCCGGATCGGCAATCGCCTTGAAGACGCCGGCATGCAGCTCATTGATGCGGGAGTTGTACGTGTCGATCTGGGCGGCGAGGTCCAGGTCGCGGGTCTCGAGCAGTTCGGTCAGCTTCTCGGAGATCGCAATGTCCTTCTCGGCGAACTCCCGGAACGTGTCGCGCAGCGATGCGGGGATCACGAGGTCCGGATAACGCAGCCGGACCAGTTGCGCGATGTGCCGGGCGAGGTCGCCCATCCGCTCCAGCGAGGCGCTCATCCGCAGGGCGCCGACAATCATCCGCAGGTCCGAGGCGACCGGACCCTGCAGCGCCAGGATGTCAATGGAACGCTCGTCCAGGTCCGTCTGGAGGAAATCGATCCGGGCGTCGGCGGCAATGACTTCCTGGGCCAAATCGATGTCGGCGGTGTCGAGCGCCGTGGTTGCCTTCTGCATCGCCTCGGTGACCAACCGGGAAATCTCTACCAGCTGCTCTCCGACTTGATGGAGTTCGGCCTGGAAAACCTTGCGCACTGGCGTCCTTTCGCTTGTGTACGTGGAGCATAGGGGTCCTAGCATCCCACTGGCTTCATACCCTCTCAGCCTGCGGTGAACTATTACGCCACCTCAAGTGAACGTTAGTTGAACGGGGAGGCGATTGCTACCGGAACGGCCCTGGCACGTGCCCGGCTGCGCCTAAGCTAGAGGCGTGGATCCACTGATATTCGGCTTGCTGGCAGGGCTCGTGGGCTTGGTGCTGGGCAGCTTCGGTGTGCTCGCCTTCGGCCTGAGCGATCGCCAACGGCGGCGCCTGCAGGAAGTGGACGAACCGACGCTGCCGGACGGTGCCGCCGAGGTGCTTTCCGTCGTCGGCCGCGCCTATGTAGTGGTGGACGCGATCGACGGCGTGGTCCGGGCCAGCCCCGCCGCTTATGCCTTCGGTTTGGTCCGCGGGCACACCGTGGTGCATTCCGAGTTGCTCGACCTGACCGCCCGGGTGCGCCGGGACGGCGTGATCGAGGAGCGGCAACTGGAGCTGCCGCGCGGTCCGCTCGGCCAGGGCACGATTGTGGTCCAGGTGCGCGTGGCACCCATCGGCGAGGAGTACATCCTGCTGCTGGCCGATGACCGGACGGAGATAACCCGCACCGAAGCGATGCGCAACGACTTCGTGGCCAACGTGTCCCACGAATTGAAGACCCCGGTCGGAGCCATCTCGCTGCTGGCCGAGGCCATCGACGACGCCGCCGACGACGAGGAAGCGGTGCGCCGCTTCGCCGGCCGCATGCACAAGGAGTCGCGCCGGCTGGGCGCCCTGGTGCAGGACATCATCGAGTTGAGCCGGCTGCAGGGCGCGGACGTGGTGCAGGACGGTACCGAGGTGGACCTGAATGCCGTGGTGGCCGAGGCCGTGGACCGCAACAAGCTGATGGCCGAAAGCCGGCACATCGAACTGTCGGTGGGCGGGAAGATTGACGGGCCGGTCTTCGGCGATGCCGAACTGCTGACCACCGCGTTCCGGAACCTGATCGACAACGCGATCCGCTACGCGCCCGAACGGAGCAAGGTGGGTGTGGGGCTGCGCATGCGCGAAGGGCTGGCCACTGTCTCGGTGACCGACCAGGGCCCGGGCATCACCCCCGATCAGCAAGACCGCATCTTCGAACGGTTCTACCGGATCGACGATGCCCGCTCGAGGCAAACCGGGGGAACCGGCCTGGGCCTGAGCATTGTCAAACACGTCATCTCCCAGCACGGCGGGGAAGTGTCGGTGTGGTCGCAGCCCGGACAGGGCTCAACCTTCACCGTGCGGCTGCCGGAAATGGAGCAGGAAGACGGCGGCACCACAGAATCCGTGGAGCCGCGCACGCAGGGCGCCGGTGTGGCGCATGAACAAGGAGTCGGTGCTTGACCCGCATTCTGGTCGTCGAAGATGAAGAATCGCTGAGCGATCCGTTGAGCTATCTGTTGGGCAAAGAGGGCTTCGAAGTCGAGGTGGTGGATAACGGATTGGACGCCATTGTTGCGTTCGACCGCTCCGGAGCGGACCTGGTCCTGCTGGACCTGATGCTGCCGGGACAGTCCGGAACCGAGGTGTGCCGGCAGCTGCGGCAACGCTCCGCCGTTCCGGTCATCATGCTCACCGCCAAGGACTCGGAAATCGACAAGGTGGTGGGGCTGGAACTCGGTGCCGACGACTATGTCACCAAGCCCTACTCCTCGCGCGAGCTGGTGGCCCGGGTCCGCGCGGTACTGCGCCGCCAGGCCGAACCGGAAGAACTGGTGCCCAATGCAGTCTCTGCCGGACCGGTGCGGATGGACGTGGAACGGCACGTGGTCAGCGTGGACGGCGAGCCGGTGTCGCTGCCGCTGAAGGAGTTCGAACTGCTGGAGATGCTGCTGCGCAACTCCGGCCGGGTCCTGACGCGCGGGCAGCTGATCGACCGCGTCTGGGGCTCCGACTACGTGGGCGACACCAAAACCCTGGACGTGCACGTCAAGCGGCTGCGCAGCAAGATCGAACCCGATCCTTCCGCGCCCCGCTACCTGGTCACCGTGCGCGGGCTGGGCTACAAGTTCGAACCGTAAAACCGAGGGCGTCAGCACGGCAAAAGGCCGGGCAGCTTCCCGAAAGGGAAGCGGCCCGGCCTTTTGTGAAGCGATGGCAGGGTTAGGCGCCGGCCTCTTCGGCGGGCTCGCCGGTCGGCTCTTCCGTGGCGCCGTCTGTCGGTGAGGCGGTCTCGGCAGGCGCCGCGGTTTCCGTGGGCTCGGCCGACGGAACGAAGTCCCGGTACTCCGGCAGCGTGCCGTCGAGCACCGGCACCAGCACGTCGGCGGACTCGTTGTTCACGCGGACGGTGATGTCCACCAGGGCGCCGGGAGCGGCACCCGGGCTGCCGACGATGGTCTCGTTCTCATCCTCTTCGAAGATGACCTTCCCGTCTGCCGGGATGGTGACGGTGGCGGTGCTGCCCGGGCCGGTCAGGGCCATCTGCACGGGAGAATCGGAGGTGTTGAAGGCGGTACCGAGGACACGGGCGGGGGCGTCGGCAGACTCTGCGACGACCAGCAGGTTGCGCAGTCCGATCGAGCCGACGTTGGCCACGATGCCGTCGCTGGCGGAGTAGGACTTGGTGGTGGCCTGTTCGTTGATTGCGCCGCATCCGGTCGATGCGAGCAGGGTGAGCGCGGCGGCGCCTGCTACAAGGGTGCGCTGCACACGGTTCTTCGGCGCAATCTTCACGGCAGAAACTCCTCAGTCAAAGTCAGGGTGCGGTGCTGCAGATCTAGGCAGCTTGCCTCGCCTAGCCTATCGGCAAACCGGTGAAAAGTAGGATTCGACGCCGGTAGGTACCCGCGGGCGAAGCACCAAATCCGCTATCCGTCAAGGGGGCAAAGCGCGGCATTCTAACGCTCGGACGGGCGTAGAGGCCTGCAAACTCGCGGAAGTGGCCAAACCATCCGTGATAAACTGGTGGTCGGGAAAGGGGATACTACAGATGGTATTTGAGGTCGGCGAGACAGTTGTTTACCCTCACCACGGTGCCGCAAAGATCGAAGAGATCAAAATGCGCACCATCAAAGGTGAAGAGAAGATGTATCTCAAGCTCCGGGTTGCCCAGGGCGATCTGACGATTGAAGTACCGGCGGAAAACGTGGATTTGGTCGGCGTCCGCGATGTGGTGGGCAAGGAAGGCCTCGAGCATGTGTTCGATGTGCTCCGTGCCGAGTTCACCGAGGAACCGACCAACTGGTCCCGCCGCTACAAGGCGAACCTGGAAAAGCTGGCCTCCGGCGATGTCATTAAGGTGGCGGAAGTTGTCCGCGACCTGTGGCGCCGGGACCACGACCGCGGCCTTTCCGCGGGCGAGAAGCGGATGCTGGCCAAGGCGCGCCAGATCCTGGTTTCCGAACTCGCCCTCGCGGAGAAGACCGACGAAGACAAGGCAGCCGAGGTCCTCGACGAGGTTCTCGCCTCCTGACCACGCTCCAAGCGGCCGGCGTCCAGCACTGGAAGCCGGCCGCTTTTTCGTGGCCGAACCGCCCGGCCGCGCCCCATTAGGCTAAAGGGGTGAGCACAGCAAGCACGTCCCTGGGCGTGATCATCGTGGCGGCCGGCTCGGGCACCCGCCTCGGCTACGGCCTGCCCAAGGCCCAAGTCCCGCTGGCCGGCGAACCGATCCTCTCCCACGCGCTGCGGGGAGTGCTGGCGGCCGGCATCGCGTCACGGATCTGTGTGGCCGTCCCGCCCGGCGACACCGCCCTGCGGCAGCTCTGCGGTGGCTTCGCCGCGCAGTATCCCCACACCCCGATCTCCGCGGTCGACGGCGGTGCCACCCGGGCCGCCTCGGT
>NZ_JBNHGF010000178.1:0-5584 GCF_059091005.1 Arthrobacter sp. Y3223164 | reverse complement strand
CGCATCCCGGGGGGCGCGGCCGTCCGCCGGCCCGCAGGATTTCGGCCGCGACCCCCAGGGCTTGGGGCGCGTGTTCGACCGGTTCGTCGCAGAACGCGGCTGGAACTCCCCGGTGGCCGTCGGCTCGGTCATTTCGCGGTGGGATGAATTGGTCGGCGCGGACATCGCTGCCCACTGCCGTCCGGAGAGCTTCGAGGAAACCACGGTGCAGGTCCGCTGCGACTCAACGGCTTGGGCCACGCAGCTGCGATTGCTCAGCAGCGCCCTGCTGAAGCGGTTCGACGAAAAGCTAGGCCCCGGCGTCGTGACTAAAATCCAGGTGCTGGCGCCGGCAGCGCCCAATTGGCGCAAGGGCAAGAGGTCCGTGAGCGGCCGCGGACCGCGGGACACCTACGGCTGATTTCGCCCCTCGCGGGAGGCCGGTCGGAAGCAGCCGGCACCGGCTCGCTTAGACGGCGTGTAGGACGCTGGAGACGTCCGCGGACATACACGGTCCCATCGGGCACCCGGCGGCGGCGTCAAAACCCGGTTTCCGTGCCGCATAGAGCCATGTTCGTGCAGGATTCACCGCCCTGACACGGTAGAATTGACTAGGCGGCGCCCGTCCTCTATCCGGAAGGGCGCCGACACACGAGTCCCCCGGACGGAACACAAGGAGTCAACGGCAACTGTGGCAGAGGACAATGAGCTGGAAAACACCGGCGCAGAACCCCAAATGACAGAGGGCAACGACGGCAAGCACTACGACGCCAGCGACATCACCGTCCTTGAAGGCCTGGAAGCCGTCCGCAAGCGCCCGGGCATGTACATCGGTTCCACCGGTCCGCGCGGGCTGCACCACCTCGTGTACGAGGTGGTGGACAACTCCGTCGACGAAGCGCTGGCCGGCTACTGCGACACCATCAACGTCACGCTGCTGGCCGACGGCGGCGTCCGGGTGGTGGACAACGGCCGCGGCATTCCCGTGGACATGCACCCAACCGAGGGCAAACCGACCGTACAGGTCGTGATGACCATCCTGCACGCAGGCGGCAAGTTTGGCGGCGGTGGTTACGCGGTCTCCGGCGGCCTGCACGGCGTAGGCATCTCGGTGGTCAACGCGCTGTCCGCGCGGGTGGAGACCGAGATCCGCCGGCAGGGCTACGTGTGGCACCAGTCGTTCGCCAACGGTGGCCTCCCGGTGGGCGACCTGCGCCGCGGCGAGGAGACCACCGAGACCGGGACCTCGCAGACCTTCTGGGCGGACCCCGAGATTTTCGAATCCACGGAATTCGACTTCGAGACGCTGCGCGCCCGCTTCCAGCAGATGGCCTTCTTGAACAAGGGCCTCAAAATTGTCCTGACCGATGAGCGCCGTCCGGAAGTCCACGCACCGGACGCCGAGGACGTGGACCTGGACACGACGCCCGGCACCGAGGTCGAGACCACCGCGGAACACCGCCAGGTGGTCTACAAGTACGACAACGGCCTGCTGGACTACGTCACGCACCTGAACTCCTCCAAGAAGGTGGAGGTCATCCACCCCGAGGTCATCGCGTTCGAGACCGAGGACACGGAGCGCAAGCTCTCGGTGGAAGTCGCGATGCAGTGGACCACCTCCTACTCGGAGAGCGTCCACACCTACGCGAACACCATCAACACGCACGAAGGCGGCACGCACGAAGAAGGCTTCCGCGCCGCGATGACCTCGTTGATCAACCGCTACGCGCGCGAGAAAAACCTGATCAAGGAGAAGGAAGAAAACCTCACCGGCGACGACATCCGCGAGGGCCTCACTGCCGTCATCTCCATGAAGCTGGGCGAGCCCCAGTTCGAGGGCCAGACCAAGACCAAGCTGGGCAACTCCGAGGCCAAGGGCTTTGTGCAGCGTGTGGTCACGGACGAACTCGGTGACTGGCTGGAGCGCAATCCCGGACCCGCCCGCGACGTGATCCGCAAGTCGATCCAAGCCTCGCAGGCCCGGCTGGCCGCCCGGAAAGCGCGCGAATCCACCCGGCGCAAGGGGTTGCTCGAATCCGGCGGCATGCCGGGCAAGCTCAAGGACTGCTCGTCCCGCGACCCATCCAAGTCGGAAATCTACATCGTGGAGGGCGACTCCGCGGGCGGTTCGGCCGTCCGCGGCCGGAACCCGGAGACCCAGGCCATCCTGCCGCTGCGGGGCAAGATCCTGAACGTGGAGCGGGCCCGGCTGGACCGCGCGCTGGGTAACGCCGAGGTCCAGGCCATGATCACCGCGTTCGGCGCCGGCATCGGCGAGGACTTCGACGTGGAGAAGGCCCGGTACCACAAGATCGTGCTGATGGCCGACGCCGATGTGGACGGCCAGCACATCACCACGCTGCTCCTGACCCTGCTGTTCCGCTACATGCGCCCGCTGATCGAGAACGGTTACGTCTACCTGGCGCAGCCGCCGCTCTACCGGATCAAATGGTCCAACCACCCCCACGATTATGTCTTCAGCGACCGTGAGCGGGACGAGACCGTCCGCCGCGGCCTGGCGAACAACCAGCGGCTGCCCAAGGAAAACGGCATCCAGCGGTACAAGGGCCTCGGTGAAATGGACTACACGGAGCTGTGGGACACCACCATGGACCCCGACCACCGGACACTGCTGCAGGTGACGATGGAGGATGCCGCCGCCGCGGACCAGACCTTCTCGATCCTGATGGGCGAAGACGTCGAATCCCGGCGCACCTTCATCCAGCAGAACGCCAAGGATGTCCGCTTCCTCGACATTTAGCCCCGCCGCAGCCGGCCGGCCGCCGGCCGCTGACCGGGCCGCACCAAGGTTTTGACGCAAAGGAAACTTAAACGATGAGCGACGAAGAGACGCCCGACCTGCCCGCAGGCACCGGCGATGAGCCGATCGAGGGCGAAATCCTGACCGACCGGGTGGAGCAGGTCGACCTCCAGACCGAAATGCAGCGGTCCTACCTGGACTATGCCATGGCGGTCATCGTCGGGCGCGCCCTGCCGGACGTCCGCGACGGCCTCAAGCCGGTGCACCGGCGGGTGCTGTACGCGATGTTCGACGGCGGTTACCGCCCCGAGCGATCCTTCAACAAGTGCGCCCGCGTGGTGGGCGAGGTCATGGGCCAGTACCACCCGCACGGCGACATGGCCATCTACGATGCCCTGGTCCGCCTGATCCAGGACTGGACCATGCGCTACCCGCTGGCGCTGGGGCAGGGCAACTTCGGCTCGCCCGGCAACGACGGCGCGGCCGCCCCCCGGTACACGGAAACCAAGATGGCGCCGCTGGCGCTGGAAATGGTCCGCGACATCGACGAGGACACCGTCGATTTCCAGGACAACTACGACGGCAAGAACCAGGAACCGACCGTCCTGCCGGCCCGCTTCCCGAACCTGCTGGTCAACGGTTCCTCTGGCATCGCCGTCGGCATGGCCACCAACATCCCGCCGCACAACCTGCGCGAAGTGGCCGACGGGGTCCAGTGGTACCTGGACAATCCCACCGCCAGCCGTGAAGAACTCCTCGAAGCGCTGATCCAGCGGATCAAGGGGCCCGACTTCCCCACCGGCGCTCAGATCCTGGGCCACAAGGGCATCGAGGACGCCTACCGCACCGGCCGCGGCTCCATCACCATGCGCGCCGTGGTCAACGTGGAGGAAATCCAGGGCCGGACCTGCCTGGTGGTCACGGAACTTCCATACCAGGCGAACCCGGACAACCTGGCCATGAAGATCGCCGAGCTGGCCAAGGAAGGCAGGGTGGCCGGCATCGCCGACCTGCGCGACGAGACCTCCGGCCGCACGGGACAGCGCCTGGTCATCGTGCTCAAGCGCGACGCCGTGGCCAAGGTGGTGCTGAACAACCTCTACAAGCACACCTCGCTGCAGGAGAACTTCGCGGCCAACATGCTCGCGATCGTCGACGGCGTGCCCCGCACCCTGACCCTCGACGCCTTTATCCGCCACTGGGTCACCCACCAGCTGGAAGTCATCGTCCGGCGCACCCGCTTCAGGCTGCGCAAGGCCGAGGAAGAAGCGCATATCCTGCGTGGCCTGCTCAAGGCCCTGGATGCGCTCGATGAAGTCATCGCCCTGATCCGCGCCTCGTCCACCACGGAAGAAGCCCGCGACGGCCTGATGCAGTTGCTGGACATCGACACGGACCAGGCCTCGGCCATCCTGAACATGCAGTTGCGCCGGCTGGCCGCCTTGGAACGGCAGAAGATCCAGGACCGCCACGCCGAGCTTGAGCGGATGATCCAGGAGTTCAACCGCATCCTCGCGTCCGAAGAAGCCCAGCGCAGCATCGTCAGCGAGGAACTCGCCGAGATCACCGGCAAGTACGGTGACGACCGCCGGACCCAGATCATGATGGGCTACGGCGGGGACATGAGCATGGAAGACCTCATCCCCGAAGAGGAGATGGTGGTGACCATCACCCGCGGCGGATACGTCAAGCGCACCCGCAGCGACAACTACCGGTCCCAGCAGCGAGGCGGCAAGGGAGTACGCGGCGCCCAGCTCCGCGGCGACGACGTGGTCGAGCACTTCTTCGTCACCACGACGCACCACTGGCTGCTGTTCTTCACCAACCTGGGCCGGGTGTACCGGGCCAAGACGTACGAGCTGGCCGAAGGCGGCCGCGACGCCAAGGGCCAGCACGTGGCGAACCTGCTGGCCTTCCAGCCGGACGAGCACATTGCCCAGGTCATGGACCTGAAGGACTACCAGCAGGCCCCCTACCTGGTGTTGGCCACCAAACGCGGCCTGATCAAGAAGACCCGGCTGGAGGACTACGACACGAACCGTTCCGCCGGCGTCATCGCGATCAACCTGCGCGACGGCGACGAGCTCGTTTCGGCGCGGCTGGTCGCTGAGACCGACGACATGATGCTGGTCTCCCGGCGCGGCCAGTCCCTGCGCTTCACCGCGACGGACGAGGCACTGCGGCCGATGGGACGCGCCACGTCCGGTGTGACCGGCATGAAGTTCCGTGAGGACGACGAACTGCTGGTCGCCGGCGTGCTGCGCGAGGACTCCTACGTCTTCATCGTGACCGCCGGCGGTTACGCCAAGCGGACCAAGGCCGACGAATACCGGGTCCAGGGGCGCGGCGGCCTGGGCATCAAGGTGGGCAAGTACCAGGAAGAACGCGGGCACCTGGTCGGCGCACTCATTGTGCAGGAGGAAGACGAGGTGCTGGTGGTGATGGAAAGCGGCAAGGTGGTCCGCTCCTCCGTCGCCGGTGTCCCCGTCAGGGGCCGCGACACCATGGGCGTCATCTTCGCCAAGCCGGACAAGAAGGACCGCATCATCGCCGTCGCCAGGAACTCCGAACGAGGCCTGGCCGCGGACGAGGAAGACACCGACACGCCGGACACGCCCCAGGGTCCCGAAACCGGTGGCACAACCGGCGCCGAATCTGCGCAGCAGGCAACCGATGAAGTACCGTTGGACGCAGACATGACGCAGTCCGCAGCCGAAACGACGGCGCCGGAAATCGGAGGTAACGAGTGAGTACACCTAAAACGCCACGGCCGGGCACGCGCCCGCAGCCGGCCAACGCGCCCCGGGCTACCACTCGCAGCGGCGGCACGCCTGCACGCCCGGC
>NZ_JBNHGF010000177.1:0-5599 GCF_059091005.1 Arthrobacter sp. Y3223164 | reverse complement strand
GCCGGTGCAGTCACGGCTGGATCCGGCCCCGGCGCCCATGCCGCCCCGCGCGATCTGGTCCGACGGACTCGGACGGACGGCCACCCGTTCCGCACAGCTGCTGCTCACGCTGCTGCTGGCCGGCGTGGTGATCTACGGACTGTTGCAGCTGCGGCTCCTCGTCATTCCCGTCCTGATCGCCCTGATCCTGGCGGCGGCCGTGGGCCCGGTGGTGCGGCTGCTGCGCGGCTGGGGCTGGTCCGCGGCGCTGGCCACGGCGACGGCGTTCCTCGGGATCCTCGTGGTGCTCGGCGGCGTGATCACCGGGATCGTCTTCGCGGTCCGCAGCGAAGCGGACGAGCTGGTCAGCTCCGCCCGCGAGGGCTGGATGCAGCTGCAGGAGTTCCTGGCCACCTTCCCGCTGCCGGTCAGCCAGCAGCAGATCGACGAGGCGCTCGCCGGGGTGGTCGACTTCCTGACCAGCGCCACGGTGGGACGCAGCGCGCTGAGCGGATTGTCGACGGCGGCCGAAGTCGTCACCGGGGCCGTCCTGATGGCCGTGATCCTCTTCTTCTTCCTCAAGGACGGGCCGCGCATCTGGCGTTTCCTGCTCAGCTGGTTCCCGGCGGCCAAGCGGCCGCAGCTTGAGCTGGCCGGGTCGCGCGCCATGGACGTGCTGGGCAGCTACGTGCGGGGCACCGCCACCGTCGCGGCCGTCGACGCCTTCTTCATCGGACTCGCCCTGTTCATCCTGCAGGTACCGCTGGCGCTGCCGCTCTCGGTACTGATTTTCATCGGCGGCTTCATCCCGATCGTCGGAGCCACCGTCGCCGGCGTGCTGGCGACCCTGGTGGCGCTGGTGGCCAACGGGCCGGTGGCCGCGCTGGTAGTGGTCGCCGTCGTGATCATCGTGCAGCAGCTGGAGGGCAACTTCCTGCAGCCGGTGGTGATGGGCCGCTCGGTGAGCCTGCACTCGCTGGTGATCCTGTTGGCCCTGACCGCGGGAACCATCCTGGGCGGCATCATCGGCGCCGTCCTGGCCGTTCCGGTCACCGCCGTGGGCTGGGTGGTGATCCAGGTGATGTCGGGAAGGAGCTCCGCGGAGGAACCCGCGCCGGTCCGGCGAGGCCGCTGACCAGGCACGCCGCCGGCCAGATATCGGCCGGACACAGAAGGTCCCCGGAAGCCCAAGCTTCCGGGGACCTTTCTGGCGTCGGCCGTTGCCGCTCACGCCAGCGGTTCGGGACTGACTAGAAAGCGGGGAAGACGTCGCCGTTGGGCCACGTTTCCTCGATGAACTTCTTCACGTCCGGCGAGTGGAGCAGCTCTTCGAGCTTCGCCACGGCAGGATTATCGTCACCGGCGTTCCAGACCAGGAAGTTGGCATACGGGTTGTTCTCCGAGGACTCGACGACCACTGCATCGTCGGTGTTCAGCCCCGCATCCAGGATGAAGTTGCCATTGATGATGGCCAGGTCGATCTTCGGATCCTCGATCAACTGGACCAGGATTTCAGGCTGGTTCTCCTCGAATTTCAGGCCCTTGGGGTTCTGCTCCGCGGTCAGCGTCAGCGCCGCCGAATCGTCCTCGATCCCGGTCAGCAGCCCGGCCGTTTCGAGCATCTTGAGTGCGCGCGGCTGGTTCCCCGGGTCGTTGGTGATCGCAATGGTTGCGCCCTCGCCAAGGTCCTCGACGCTCTGGTGCTTCGACGAGAACCCGGCGTACGGCTCGATGTGGATGCCTTCGCCATGTTCGAAGTCGTAGCCCTTGTCAGCCACCTGCTGCTCAAAGAAGGCCAGATGCTGGAAGTAGTTGGCATCCAGCGAGCCGTCGCTCAGGGCGATGTTCGGGGTCTGGTAATCGGTGAATTCCTTGATCTCCAGATCGATCCCGGCTTCCTGGGCCAGGTTCTCATCAACGAATTCCAGGATCCGGCCCTGCGGCACGGGAGTGGCACCGACCGTGACGGTGACGGGATTGGCCGGATCCAGCGTGGTCTCGGCGCTGGGGGTGGATTCGGATCCACCGCAAGCCGTCAGCGCCAAGGCCGCAGCCAGGCCGGTACCAATGAGCGTTAGTGCTTTACGCATCTGCGTGCGTTCCTTTCGAATGACCGGGCCGGCCGAAGTCGGTTCGTCCCGGATGTGGTGCAGCTAGCGGCTACTGGCTGCATTCTTCCGCTGCCGGTGAGGCGGGCGGGAAGCGTGGGGGCGGGACGGCGGTGTCCCGACACGGTCGCGGACGTTGCGCTCAGACGGCGGTTGCCGGCTCATGCCGCCGGCGCTTCGAGCCTGCGGTGGAAGCGCTGCGGTGGTCCACCCGCCGGGCCACGGCGTCGCCGATCCATTGGATGAGTTGGACAAGGACCACCATGATCACGATGGTGACCACCATGACGGTGGTGTCGAACCGCTGGAAGCCGTAGTTGTAGGCGAGCTGGCCGAGGCCGCCGCCGCCGGTGAGGCCCGCCATGGCGGAGTATCCCACGAGCGTGACCAACGTCGTCGTCAAGGCGGCAACCAGCCCGGGCAAAGCCTCGGGAACGAGGACCTTGACCACGACCTGCAGGCGGGTGGAACCCATGACGAGGGCCGCGTCGATTTTGCCGGAGCTCACATCCCGCAGCGCGGTTTCCACCAGGCGGGCGAAGAACGGCACCGTGCCGATGGTCAGCGAGACGCAGGCGGCCAGGGCACCGATCGAGGTACCGGTGATGACCCGGGCCAGCGGGATCAGCGAGATCATCAGGATGGCGAACGGAATGGACCGGGTGATGTTCACGATGATGTCCGACACGATCCGGTTCGTCACGGGCATGGGCCGCAGCCCGGCGGGCGCACTGGTGTAGAGGAAGATGCCCAGCGGCAGGCCGATCAGCAGGGTGAAAGCCCCCGAGACCCCGACCATCAGCAACGTTTCGCCGATCGCTTCCGGCAGGGCATTGGTGATGCCCGGGTTGGTGGTCAGTTCGTCGATGAAGTTCATGCCGCTTCCTCCTGCAGGACGCGGACGGCAACGCCCTGGCCGACCAGGTGCTCGGTGAGGGCAGCCGTGTCCGCCCCGGCCGGCAGTTCGATGCGCAGGTGGCCGAACTGGGTGCCGGCCAGCGACTCCACGCTGCCGGCCAGGACGTTCAGGTCCAGGCCGAAGGCCCGGGCAGCCCCGGTCAGCACGGGCTCCGACGCGCGTTCGCCGGAATAGAGGATTTCCAGCATCGTGCCCCCGCCGGTCGCCTCGGCCGAAGGCAGCGGCAGCAGCGTGCTCGAGAGGCGGCCGCCCAGGTCGGCGGCGACCTCGCGCAACGGGCCGTGTTCGACGATCCGGCCGGCCTCCAGCAGCGACACCGAATCACAGATGCGCTTGATGACCTGCATCTCGTGCGTGATCACCAGCACGGTCAGTTGGAGCCGCTCGGTCAGGTCACGGATCAGGGTCAGGATTTCGTCGGTGGTCTTCGGGTCCAGGGCCGACGTGGGCTCGTCGCAGAGCAGCACGTCCGGGTCCGAAGCCAAGGCGCGGGCGATGCCGACCCGCTGCCGCTGGCCGCCGGAGAGCTGGGACGGGTAGGCGTCCTCAAACCCCTCCAGGCCGACGAGCCTGATCAGCTCCGAAACCTTGGCGCGGATGGACGCCTTGGGCGTCTTGACGATCTCCAGGGGATGCGCCACATTCTGGGCGGTGGTGCGGGAGTCCATCAGGTTGGCGTGCTGGAAGATCATCCCGATGCGGCGCCGGGCCGACCTCAGGTCGGCGTCGCGGGCGGCACTGAGCTCGGCCCCGTTGATCGATACCGATCCGGACGTCGGGCTGTCCAGGAGGGTCAGGCAACGCACCAACGTGGATTTGCCGGCACCGGAATGGCCGACGATGCCGTGGACGGTGCCCTTGGGGACGGACAGGCTGACGCCGTCCAGGGCCACCACTTCGCGGCCGCCTTGGCGGTAGACCTTGCGCAGGTCGGTAACGGTGATCATGGAACCTCGGGGAATCGATGTCTGAAGCGTCGACAGCCGCCATAGCATGTGCCGCCATCAAGGATTAATTATGACAGCCGCGACAACACGCCAGAATTCGACGGGACGTTGCGTCATACGGCGACGCGAAGTTGACAGCGCCGCGCTGACTCAGGGGCCGGGCGCGTGCGCTCGTGCCGGCCGGGGCAGGGTCAGACAGCGGCGGGCATCAGGCGCACCGGCCAGACCCCGTCCACGACGGCTTCCGGATCCTTGCGCCGCAGCCAGGCCTCGAAATTTGCCGCCTGCTGTGCGCACCAGTCGACCTGCAGGGCATGCAGCTCGGCCGCGCCGATGCACAATCCGGCGTAGCGGCGGGCGAGGGCATCCGCGACGCCGATGGTGGCCAGGGCGTCCGCCGCCGACGTGTGCGCCGCGTCGAGACGGACGCCGTAAAGTTCGCACAGCGCCCCCAAGGTGCGCTTCCCCCGCCGGTAGCGGTCCACCTGCTTGTCCAGGACATACGGATCGATCACCGGAGCCGCCGCCGGGGCCCGCAGGCCGTACCGTGAGCATTCGCGTGCCAGCACGGTGAAATCGTAGGCGGCGTTGAAGGCCATGACCGGGATGCCCGCGTCGAAGTAGCCGGTCAGTGCCTCGGCGATACCGGCGGTGGCAATTGCCGCGGGCAGGCCCTCGCTGCGGGCCCGTTCGGTGCTGACCCCGTGGATTGCGGCGGCTTCCGCAGGGATCTCCACTCCGGGGTCCACCAGCCACTCCCGCTCCTGCAGCGGCTGTCCCGCCGCGTCGACCAGGACGATGGACGCCGTCACGATCCGCGCGGTGTGGGGATCACGGCCCGTGGTTTCGAGATCGAAGGCGGCGCGGGGACCGGTATGCCAGCTGTTCATGTCCGCAACGCTATCCGGCGGATCGGACAATCCCGGGGAGGCGCCGCGCGGTGTGTGGAAGCGGCTCCCGCAGCCCGCCGGTGCAGGCCTCGCGGGGCCGCTAAATTACACTGGTGTAATGCGCGAGGCGATTGTAGAGGCGGTCCTCGACCTTGCCGCGATCATTCCGCGGGGCCGGGTGCTCTCCTATGGCGATGTCGCCGAGCTGCTCGACGCCGGAGGCGCCCGGCTGGTCGGCAGGATCCTGTCCCTGCACGGCGCGGCGGTTCCGTGGTGGCGCGTTATTCGTGCCAACGGTTCCCTGCCCGGTGAGCTGATGGAACAGGCTGTGGCGCACTACCGCCGGGAAGGCACGCCCCTGGCGGAGCCGGCGGCGTGGCCGGCCAGGGTGCGCATGGCGGAAGCCCGTTGGGTGCCCGGGCCTGAAGAATACGCAGCGATCGAGGAGCTCCGGCGCAAAGTGTCCGAACCGGCTGATGGGATGGGGCCATGATCGAGACCAAGCCGTCGGCCGGGCTGCAACTGGTCCGGCCCGAAACCGGATCCGCCGGTGCCCCGCTTCCGAGTCCGGACCAGGCGCAGGTCATCGACCTGCCCGCCGGCTGCGGTCCGGTGCTGGTCCTCGGCGGCCCGGGTACGGGAAAATCGACCGCTCTGGTGGAACTCGCGGTGCGCCGCGTGGAGGAAACCGGACTTGACCCGGCGAACCTGCTGTTCCTGGCCCCGAACCGGCTGGCGGCCGCGCGCCTGCGCGAC
>NZ_JBNHGF010000176.1:0-5600 GCF_059091005.1 Arthrobacter sp. Y3223164 | reverse complement strand
TTCCTTCCTCGCCGGCGCGCTGTTGCTGGCGCTGGGCCTCGCGCCGCAGCTGATGCCGCTGCCGCCGGGCGGGCTGCCGGCCCACATGGTCCAGCACCTGCTGATTGGCATGTATGCGCCGATCGGCCTAGTGCTTGGTGCGCCGGTGACTCTGCTGCTGAGGTCGGTGCCGCGCCGTTGCGGCAGGGTGATCGGAAGGGTGCTGCGCTCACACCCGGCCCATCTGGTGGCCAACCCCGTGACTGCGCTGGTACTCACCCTCGGCGGGCTGGCGGGGCTGTACTTCACGCCGCTCTACAGCCTCGCGGCGGACACCCCGCTGCTGCACCACGCCGTCCACCTGCACTTCCTAGCCGCCGGCTGCCTCTTCGCCTGGGTGATCGCCGGGCCGGACCCGGCACCGCGCAGGCCCTCCGTGCCGGCGCGGCTGGTGGTGCTGGGCGTCGCCATCGCCGGCCATGCGGTCCTGTCCCAGTTGCTCTACGCGGGGCTGTTCGTCCAGGTCCCGGCGCCGGCCGCCGAGCTGAGGCTTGCCGGCGAACTGATGTATTACGGCGGAGACGTTGCCGAGCTGCTGCTGGCCTTCGCGCTGGTGTCGACGTGGCGGCCCCGGCGCATGCCGCTGGCCAGCCGGCCGATTCCCGTCCACGACGCTGAACCGCGTCGCGGCGAACCGGCCGCACCAAGCTCCCGCGGGACCGGACCCCGCGCCCCCGAGGCGGGCCCGGCGTCGTTATGGGGGGGGGGCTTGAAGATACGCAAAAGCCCGCCGCCCCGGAAGGGGACGGCGGGCTTCAAGCAGTGAAGGCGAAGAACTACTTCTTCTCTTCGGCAGCATCCTCGGCGGACTCGGCCGACGGAGCGGACTCTGCGGACTCGGGAGAGTCAGCGGAATCGCCGGACTGCGCCGACTCGGGCGATTCAGCGGACTCGGCCGAAGCGGTCTCTTCCTCGACCGGAGCCGGGGCAGCCTTGGCCGTGGCCTTCTCGGCCTCGTTCACGACGGCCTGCTTCGGGGACACCGGCTCCATCACCAGTTCGATGACGGCCATGGGGGCGTTGTCGCCCTTGCGGTTGCCGATCTTGGTGATGCGGGTGTAGCCGCCGTCGCGGTTGGTCATCACCGGCGCGATGTCGGTGAACAGCTCGTGCACGATGCCCTTGTTGCTGATCACTGCCAGCACGCGGCGGCGCGAGGCCAGGTCGCCGCGCTTGGCGAACGTGATCAGGCGCTCGGCGAACGGGCGCAGGCGCTTGGCCTTGGTGACCGTGGTGGTGATCCGCTTGTGCTCGAAGAGCGCGGCGGACAGGTTGGCGAGCATCAGGCGCTCGTGGGCAGGACCGCCTCCGAGGCGCGGACCCTTAGCGGGGGTAGGCATTATGTTTTCTCCTCAATGGTGCCGCTGTGCGCTCCCGAGCGCCGTGGCGGCAGAATTCTTGCGTTTTAGAGTTCGTCCTCGAAGGTTTCGTCCTCGTCGATGGCTGCGGCGCGGGCAGCCAGATCGAACCCAGGGGGCGAATCCTTCAGCGACAGACCCAGTTCCACCAGCTTTGCCTTGACCTCGTCGATGGACTTGGCACCGAAGTTGCGGATGTCCATCAGGTCGGCCTCGGAGCGGGCTACGAGTTCACCCACGGTGTGGATGCCCTCACGCTTAAGGCAGTTGTAGGAACGGACGGTCAGTTCCAGGTCCTCGATCGGCAGGGCCATGTCGGCAGCCAGGGCGGCGTCCGTGGGGCTCGGGCCAATCTCGATGCCTTCGGCGGCGGTGTTCAACTCGCGGGCCAGGCCGAACAGTTCAACCAGGGTGGTTCCGGCAGAGGCGACGGCGTCGCGCGGTGCAATGGAGGCCTTGGTTTCGACGTCGACGATCAGGCGGTCGAAGTCGGTGCGCTGCTCAACACGGGTTGCCTCAACCTTGAAGGTCACCTTCAGCACCGGCGAGTAGATGGAGTCGACCGGGATGCGGCCGATCTCCTGGTCGCCGGACTTGTTCTGGGCTGCCGACACGTAGCCACGGCCGCGTTCGATGGTCAGTTCGAGTTCGAACTTGCCCTTCTCGTTCAGCGTGGCGATGTGCAGGTCCGGGTTGTGGAACTCCACGCCGGCCGGCGGCGCGATGTCCGCGGCGGTGACGACACCGGGTCCCTGCTTGCGCAGGTAGGCAACCACGGGCTCGTCGTGCTCGGAGGAGACAGCCAGGTTCTTGATGTTCAGGATGATCTCGGTGACATCTTCCTTCACACCCGGCACGGTGGTGAACTCATGCAGCACGCCGTCGATGCGGATGCTGGTGACGGCAGCCCCCGGAATCGAGGACAGCAGCGTGCGGCGGAGGGAGTTTCCGAGGGTGTAGCCAAAGCCCGGCTCCAGCGGTTCGATGACGAACCGGGAGCGGTTATCGGCCACTACTTCTTCAGTAAGGGTGGGGCGCTGTGCAATGAGCACTTAGATTTCCTTTCAGCGAGCATCCGCTATATGACGCAGCACGAATTGGTGGAAAAGGGCGGCTGGTCAGCCTCCAGCGTGGAACTTTCGGCCGCCGACAGACTCTCCCGCAAAAGTGGGAGGAATCTGTGCGGCGGCCAAAAGTATCCTTGGGCTGTTTAGACGCGGCGGCGCTTCGGCGGACGGCAACCGTTGTGCGCGCTGGGGGTGACGTCCTGGATGGAGCCAACCTCGAGGCCAGCGGCCTGCAGCGAACGGATTGCGGTCTCGCGTCCCGACCCCGGGCCCTTCACGAAGACGTCGACCTTCTTCAGGCCGTGCTCCTGGGCACGCTTGGCGGCCGATTCGGCAGCCATCTGCGCGGCGAACGGGGTGGACTTGCGGGAGCCCTTGAAGCCAACCTCGCCGGCCGAGGCCCACGAGATGACGGCACCGGTCGGATCCGTGATGGACACGATGGTGTTGTTGAAGGTGCTCTTGATGTGCGCCTGGCCCAGCGCGATGTTCTTCTTGTCCTTGCGACGCGGCTTGCGTACCGCTCCACGAGTCTTGGGGGGCATTGCTTCTCCTACAAAGTTGGTTGGTAGCTATCTGACCGGCTGGGAATCAGCGGGTCTTCTTCTTACCGGCGACGGTGCGCTTCGGGCCCTTGCGGGTGCGAGCGTTGGTCTTGGTGCGCTGTCCGCGGACGGGCAGGCCACGGCGGTGGCGGATGCCTTCGTAGCTGCCGATCTCAACCTTGCGGCGGATGTCGGCTGCAACTTCGCGGCGGAGGTCGCCTTCTACCTTGTAGTTGCCCTCGATGAAGTCACGCAGCTGCACGAGCTCAGCGTCGGTGAGGTCCTTGACGCGGGTTTCCGGGCTGATGCCGGTCTCCGCGATAACCTGCTCTGCACGGGTCTTACCCACGCCGTAGATGTAAGTCAGGGCGATAATTACCCGCTTTTCGCGGGGAATATCTACGCCAGCGAGACGAGCCATAGTGGCGGTTCTCCTTGTTGTATCCGGAGGTCTGAAGCAGCGCGGCCCCGTTGTTCGGGTCCCCGGCCTCCGTGCCGGGGGTGTGCAGGTTGCCCTGCTGCGCTGCCTTTATCTTGAGTTACTACGCGTGGGCGTGCTGCCCCTGCTTGAAGCAGGAGTCTTAGCCCTGGCGCTGCTTGTGGCGCGGGTTCTCGCAGATCACAATGACGTTGCCCTTGCGACGAATCACCTGGCACTTGTCACAAATCCGCTTGACGCTCGGCTGGACCTTCATGGTTTTCCTTTGCGTTGTTAGCTGATGCTGCCTTGTAACTACTTACGGTTCTCCGCAGTTGCCTGCGGCATAAGCCTTTACTTGTAGCGGTAGACGATACGGCCCCGTGAGAGGTCGTACGGGCTGAGTTCCACCACAACGCGGTCCTCGGGGAGGATCCTGATGTAGTGCTGACGCATCTTTCCCGAGATATGAGCCAGCACAACGTGCCCGTTGGTCAACTCAACGCGGAACATCGCATTGGGCAGAGCCTCCTGCACAGTGCCTTCAATCTCAATGACACCGTCTTTCTTAGCCATATCCTCCGCTAACGTCAGTAACCATCGCCGGAGCGGTGGCTAGTTTTAGGGTTTCGCTTGCCGCTACACTCCCACTGAGCCGTACGTTCCGGCAGGCTTTCGCGGGCGCCATGCACCCGAAGATGGGCATGAAGGTAGAGACAACCAACAGACAACTGTACTCCGGAAGCCGGATAAAGTTAAATCCGGGTAAGGGTCGGGGACGCGGGCGGCAGACTTCAGCCGAGGTGCGGATACTTCTCCAGTACGACGCCGGCCGCCGCCACCCGTTCGGCACTCACCACGGCGTCCCAAATGGCCGCGGTGACCGCTTCCGCGGCCAGCACGTGCAGTTCCGCCCGGGGGTCGATGGGCCCGTCCTGCACCAGCTGCTGCGCACCGGTGGCCAGGGCGAAGACCACGTCCCCGTCCATCAGGGTGTGCGACGGGCTAACCGCCCGGGCCAGCCCGGCATGCGCGGCCGATGCCGTCCGCTTGGTCTGCGCCGGATCCAACACGGCGTTGGTGGCGACCACGCACAGGGTGGTGTTCAGCGGCCCGGCCGCCGGTGAGCCGGTTCCTCCCGGTGCTCCTGGTGCCTCTGGAACTCCTGCCGCGCCGGGTGTGCCAAGCGGTTCTTCTGCTTGCGCCGCGGGCGAGGCTCCTCTGGTCCCGCGGAACGGATTGCCGGCGGCATTGGCCACCGCGAGCGCGCCGACCACGATTCCCTCGTTCGCGCCGCCCATGCGCAGCGAGGCGGTCCCCACTCCGCCCTTGTACTGCTGGAAGCCCATCGCAGCCCCGGTGCCGGCGCCCGCATTACCCCGCTGCACTACACCAAAGTCCTCCATCGCGCCGGCGGAGGCAGCGGCGTCGTACCCCATCTGCTCATCAGGCCGCGCCCTGATGTCCCCGCCGCGGCCCAGGTCGTAAAGGGCAGCGGCCGGAACGATCGGCACCACCGCATTCTGGGTGCGGAAGCCGCGCCCCTGCTCCTCCAGCCAGCGCTGCGCGCCGTGCGCGGCCACCAACCCGAAGGCGCTGCCCCCGGCGAGCACCACGGCATCCACCGTGGGCACCAGCGTGGTGGGATCGAGCGCGTCGGTCTCGTGCGTGGCCGGCCCGCCCCCGCGGACATCCACTGCGCCGACCGTCCCGGCCGGCGGCAGCACCACGGTGACGCCGGTGAGCCAACCGTCGCCGATCTTCTGGACCTGGCCCACGCGGATGCCGGGCACGTCGGTAATGGAAGAAGCCATGGCCTCATCCTCGCCCGGAGGATGGGGATGGGCAAGGATGAGGTGCAGCGGTAAGCACGCCCGCAGTTCCCCCTGCCCACCGGTCCGCTGCGGGTTCCGAAACTGTCGTACCCGGCTAATAGCCTGTTCTTAGTAGTTCAGCAGCATCGTTGGCCATCGGGGCGGGGGCCCGGCGGCGTCTGTGGACCTTGTTCCATGACCTCTCGTAGTCGTTGCCGTGCCGCGGGCACGCCGAAGATTGAGACGCCGACATGTTTGATCCGGCCGGACCCGAGCCACCAGCAGCACCCGAAGCAGCCGAGGCACGCGAAGCAGCGCGCGGAGCGCGGCCTGCGCACGCCGAACGCGGTGGCCCGGTC
>NZ_JBNHGF010000175.1:0-5623 GCF_059091005.1 Arthrobacter sp. Y3223164 | reverse complement strand
CCCGGCCGGGCCCGCCGGCCGGGATGCGGGCCGGGAGGCCGCGAGCCGGCCCTCGTGAGCGCCGCGGAATGACGCGGGGTGTAACGATTATGCAGTGCCGACTGCACCGGCCCTCGGAGTGCCCTCGGACATCGTCGGCAAATGTTGTAGATATTCGTGGGTAAAGGGTGAATAAAAGGTGTCCGTGATCTAACGTGAAGTATGGGCTCCCGCGAGGGAGGCAACCCGTCTTCAGCGGCTGAAAGGAGTTTCTCTTTTCGGTCGCTGTTGTGTCATCTAGGCAATTATGGAGGGCACCATGGAATTCAACATCAACGGCCGCAACCTGTCCGTTTCGGATCGGTTCCGCGAGTACGCTGAGGAGAAGATCTCCAAGATCGAGCAGTTGGGCGACAAGGTCCAGCGGCTTGATGCCAAAGTCACCAAAGAGGCCAATGCCCGCAATGCCGAAAGCTCGATGACCGTCGAGCTCACCGTGCTCGGACGGGGCAGCGTGGTCCGCGCCGAGGCCAAGGCCGCGGACAAGTTTGCAGCTTTCGACATTGCCTATAACAAGCTTTTGGAGCGCCTGCGCCGCGCTCGGGACCGCCGCAAGGTCCACCACGGCCGTCACACCCCGACCGCCGTCCATCAGGCCACCGCCACGCTGGAACCGGCCAGCTCGGACATGCCGCTGCACGAAGCGGCGCTGGCTGCGGCAACTGCCCAGGACCAGGCCGAGGACCGGACCGGCTACGACATCGACAACGATGTTCCCGCCGGAGACTCGCCGGTGCTGATCCGCCGCAAGGTCTTCCCGGCCGCGTCCATGACTCTCGACGATGCCGTGGACAACATGGAACTGGTGGGACACGACTTCTACCTGTTCATCGACAAGGCGACGAACGCACCCAGCGTCGTCTACCGCCGTCGTGGCTGGACGTACGGCGTGATCACCCTCGACGCCGATTGCAGCGCCGAAGAAGCCAAGGCGCGCGAAGAGGTGCTGGCCTACCGCGCGTCGGCGGGCGCCAAGGCCTGACAGCGCCGCGGCTGCCTAGTATGAAGGCATGACAGCCCGCATCACTCCGGCCCAGGCCCGCCGCATCGCGCTGGCGGCGCAGGGCTTGGTTCAGGAACGGCCCACCGGCCTTGTCACGGCAAGGCAGGTGGGCCGGACCTTTGACCGGCTGCGGCTGCTGCAGATTGACTCCGTGAACGTGCTGGTGCGCTCGCATTACCTGCCGTTCTTCTCCAGGCTCGGCGGCTACGACGTCGACATCCTCCACCGGTTTGCGGGAAAAGCGCCGCGCCGCATGATGGAGTACTGGGCGCACGAAGCCAGCTATATCAAGCCGCAGGATTTCGCCGATCTCCGCCAGTGGCAGCGTCGCCGGTGGGTTGGCGCGGCCGGCATGGATCCGGTCCTCGTCCAGGACCTGACCGCCAAGATCCTGGACACGCTTTCCTCCTCGCGCGGCCTGACCGCCCGGGCTGTCGCCGACCGGATCGGCCATGACGCGCACCAGCCGAAGACCGACTGGGGCTGGAACTGGAACGCGGTCAAGCGGGTGCTGGAGGACCTCTTCGAACAGGGGCTGGTCAGCGCCGCCGGGCGGACTCCCCAGTTCGAACGGCTCTACACCCTGACCGAGCGGGTGCTGCCCGCCCCGCACGACGCACAGTACCGGCCCGATCCTGAACAGGCGATGCTGAGGCTGATCGAGGCCGCAGCGCTGGCTCACGGCATCGGGACCGTCAAGTGCTTCGCCGACTACTTCCGGGTGCCGGTGCGGGCGGCCGCCGACGCGGTGCGGACCCTGGAGGCGGCCGGAAAGCTGGAAGCGGTGCAGGTGGATGGCTGGAGGGGCGACGTGTACCTGCACGCCGAGGCGGCCCGGCCGCGCCGCGCCACCGGCAGGGCACTCCTGAGCCCCTTCGATTCCTTGGTGTTTGAACGCCAGCGGGTGGAGCGGCTGTTCGGCTTTCGCTACCGGATCGAAATCTACACGCCGGCGCCGAAGCGGACCTACGGCTACTACGTCCTGCCGTTCCTGCTGGGGGACCGGCTGTGTGCCCGCGTGGACTTGAAAGCGGACCGGGCCTCGGGCAGGCTCGTGGTCCGGGCTGCGCACGCCGAAGACGACGCCCCGCCCGGAACCGCCGCGGAGCTGGCAGCCGAGCTGGCCGGCATGGCCGAGTGGCTGGCGCTGGACGCCGTGGTGGTTCAGGAGAGCGGCGGTTTGGCCCCGGCCCTGGCCCGTGAGAGCGCGAAACGGCCGCCGGGAACCAAAACGCTGCGGGACTCGTCTCTCACGTAGACTGAACGAGCCAGATTTCTGCGCAACTGACTGGGAGCTATGTAGTGCCAACGATTCTCGAGCGTGTGCTTCGTACCGGCGACAAGAAGACGCTGAAGAGGCTGCGCGGCTACGCCGATGCGATCAACGTCCTGGAAGAGGACTTCAAGTCCCTCACGGATGCCGAGTTGCGCGGGGAAACCGACACGTTGAAGCAGCGCTACCAGGACGGCGAGCTGCTCGACGACCTGCTCCCGGAGGCATTCGCGGCCGTCCGCGAAGCCGCCAGCCGCACGCTCGGCCTGCGCCACTTCGACGTCCAGCTGATGGGCGGCGCAGCCCTGCACATGGGCAACATCGCGGAGATGAAGACCGGCGAAGGCAAGACGCTGGTGGCCACCGCGCCCGCCTACCTGAACGCGCTCACCGGCAAGGGCGTCCACGTGGTGACGGTCAACGACTACCTGGCCGAATACCAGTCCGACCTGATGGGCCGTGTTTACCGCTTCCTGGGCCTGACCAGCGGCTGCATCCTGTCGAACCAGAACCCGGCGACGCGCCGCGAACAGTACGCGGCGGACATCACCTACGGCACGAACAACGAGTTTGGCTTCGACTACCTGCGCGACAACATGGCCTGGAGCCGTGACGAACTGGTCCAGCGCGGACACCACTTCGCGATCGTGGACGAAGTCGACTCGATCCTGATCGACGAGGCCCGCACCCCGCTGATCATTTCCGGCCAGGCCTCCGGCGACGTGAACCGTTGGTACACCGAATTTGCGCGCGTCGTGATGCGGCTGAAGGACACCGAAGACTACGAAGTCGACGAGAAGAAGCGTACCGTCGGCGTGCTGGAATCCGGCATCGAAAAGGTCGAGGACTACCTCGGCATCGACAACCTGTATGAATCGGCGAATACGCCGCTGATCGGGTTCCTGAACAACGCCATCAAGGCCAAGGAGTTGTTCAAGCGGGACAAGGACTACGTGGTGCTCAAGGGCGAGGTGCTCATCGTCGATGAGCACACCGGCCGCATCCTGGCCGGCCGGCGCTACAACGAAGGCATGCACCAGGCGATCGAGGCCAAAGAGGGCGTCGAGATCAAGGCCGAGAACCAGACGCTGGCCACGGTGACCCTGCAGAACTACTTCCGCCTCTACGGCAAGCTCTCGGGCATGACCGGCACCGCCGAAACCGAAGCGGCCGAGTTCATGAGCACCTACAAGCTCGGCGTGGTTCCGATCCCGACGAACAAGCCGATGGCCCGCATCGACCAGTCGGACCTGATCTACAAGAACGAAGTCGCCAAGTTCGACGCCGTCGTGAAGGACATCGCCGAGCGCCACGAAAAGGGCCAGCCGGTCCTGGTGGGCACCACCAGCGTGGAGAAGAGCGAGTACCTGTCCAAGCAGTTGGCGAAACAGGGCATCCGGCACGAAGTGCTCAACGCCAAGAACCACGCCCGGGAAGCGGCCATCGTCGCGCAGGCCGGCCGCAAGGGTGCCGTCACGGTGGCCACCAACATGGCCGGCCGCGGTACGGACATCATGCTCGGCGGCAACGCCGAGTTCAACGCGGTGGCCGAATTGGAACGCCGCGGCCTGGACCCTGCCGCGAACCCGGAAGACTACGAGGCCGCCTGGCCCGCCGCCCTGGCAGCGGCGCAGAAAGCCGTGCAGGCCGAGCACGACGAGGTCAAGGAGCTCGGCGGGCTCTACGTGCTGGGTACCGAACGGCATGAATCACGGCGCATCGACAACCAGCTCCGCGGCCGCTCCGGGCGCCAGGGCGACCCGGGCGAATCCCGCTTCTACCTCTCCCTGACCGATGACCTGATGCGGCTGTTCAACTCGGGCGCGGCCGAACGCATCATGAACTCCTCCCGCATGCCCGACGACGTGGCGTTGGAGTCCAAGATGGTTTCCAAGGCCATCCAGAACGCCCAGGCACAGGTCGAAGGCCGGAACGCCGAGCAGCGCAAGAACGTGCTGAAGTACGACGACGTGCTCAACCGGCAGCGTGAGACAATCTACAACGACCGGCGGCGCATCCTGGAAGGCGACGACCTGCACGAGAAGGTCGCGTTCTTCCTTGAGGACGTGGTGACGGCGATGGTCAACGAAGCCACCGCTGAGGGCCATGGCGACGACTGGGACTACGAGCAGCTGTGGACCAACCTCAAGCAGCTCTACCCGATCGAACTGACGATCGACGAGGTGCTGGAGGAAGCCGGCGGGCGCTCGCGGGTCACGGCGGATTTCCTGCGCGCGGAAATTGTCTCCGATGCCAAGGTCGCCTACGCGCAGCGTGAGCAGACGCTCGGCTCCGAGACCATGCGCGAACTGGAGCGGCGCGTGGTGCTCTCGGTGATCGGCAGGAAGTGGCAGGAACACCTCTACGAGATGGATTACCTCAAGGAGGGCATCGGACTGCGGGCCATGGCCCAACGCGATCCGCTGGTCGAATACCAGCGCGAGGGGTTCGTGATGTTCCAGGCCATGATGGAGTCCATCCGTGAAGAGAGCATCGGCTATCTCTTCAACCTCGAGGTCCAGGTTCAGCAGCCGGCCGAGGCGACGGTCCCCGGGGTCGCTGACGCCCGGGCGGCGGCGGCGCCGCAGATCACTGCGGCCGGGCTGGAAGCTCCGCAGCGGCCGGCGGCCCTGCAGTTCACGGCGCCTAGTGTATCCGGGGAAGCCGAGACACGGGTCGAACGCCAGGCCCCGGCCAAGGCGGCAGCGCCCGCCAGGGACAAGCGCCCCGCCAAGAGCGGCAAGCGCCGGAAGTAGTCTCGGGTTCAGCCGATCTCCAGGGCCGTGACCTTCCACAGTCCGCGGATCCACTCCAGTCGCAGCGCCACCGCGCGTATCCGGCGGGTCTCGGCCACCACCAACGACGCTTCATAGGCGCTGTCGGCGGCACGGCACACCCTGGCGGAGCGCACCACGGGGCTGCGGTGCAGCCGCAGCGGTGCCCGGCCATCGGAACGCAGCTGTGCCTGGTGGGCCTTGGCGATGTCCGCCCGGTGCACCAGCTTTTCGTAGCTGGCCGGGTCCAGCCAGCGGGCCAGCTGTTGGACCGGCCGTGTGCCGGAGACGGCCTCCAGACAGGCCTGTGCCACGGACCGGGCCATCGCCGTGACATGGAGCAGTTCGGCCTCCGCCTCGGGATCCCCGCCCACCGGCAGCGGAACGGGACGGGGCACGGTGGCGGGTCCGGCCGCCCCGCGGGTGTCATCCGGTCGCCTGGGCTGCAACCGGATGACAGGCGCAAAGTAGCCGTCCGGCCCGGCCGGTTTGACCCGCCGTACCGTCAGGGGCCGGGGCGCCCCGCTCGCCGGT
>NZ_JBNHGF010000174.1:0-5671 GCF_059091005.1 Arthrobacter sp. Y3223164 | reverse complement strand
GGCGTCGAGCCAGGTGAACACGGGGCCGGCGATGTCGCGGTCTTCGGGGAGCAGGTGCCCGGCGCCTTCGAAGCGGTGCACATCGGCCTGCGGCAGCCGGTCCAGCAGGTCGCGCAGGTAGCGGTCGGAGAACACGGGATCCCTGGGGCCCCACAGGATCAGCGCCGGAACGTCCAGGCTGCGGATGCCCTCGGCCACCCCGTTCAGCGCGTCCCAGCTGGGCGCGGCCTCGTCGGCCGGGATGTCGGCCACGAAGTTGCCCACCCCGGTGCGGCGGGCCGCGTGCCGGTACGGGGCCATGAACGCGGCCCTGACGTCCTTCGCCAACGGAGGATGCGCCAGGGCGTGCGTGACGCGCAGGAAGGCGGCCGACGTCGTCGTTCCCCAGCGATGCACAGCGGGGTGCAGCGCCAGTTTGAGCGGGGCGGGCAGCCCGAACCCGGCGGGGTGGACGGCGGTGTTGGTCAGGACGACGCCGGCGAGCTGGTCGCGGTGCCGGGTGGCCCAGCCCAGCGAGATCACGCCGCCCCAGTCGTGTCCGACGGTGACGACGGGGCCGGTGATGCCCAGTTCTGCGGTCAGGTCGCCCAGGTCGGTGATCCGGTCCTCGAGCCGGCGGAAGCTGCCGGTGCGTTCGGAGAAGCCCATGTCCAGCTGGTCGACGGCGACCACGCGCCACGGGGCCGCGGCGTCACCGGCGGCGGCCAGCAGGCTGCGCCACAGGTAGGACCAGGTGGGGTTGCCGTGCACGCACAGCAGGGTGCCGGCTGGTTCGATGCCGCGTTCGGCCAGCTGCGGGCCGTTGTCCAGAAGGTGCCAGGTGTGGGCGCTGCCGGCCTGGTCTACGGCGGCGGTGGAGCGAACGCGGACGCGGCGGGACCAGGCCGGGTCGACGCCGGGCCAGAGGGGGGTGTCTACCACGCAATCTCCATCATGGTGGTGTTCAGGCCGGAGCCCACGCCCATGCAGAGCACGCGGTCGCCGGTGCCCAGCGTCTGGGCCTCCTGGGCGAGGGTCATCGGCAGCGAGGCAGGCCCCACGTTGCCCCACTTCGGGAAGGTGATCGGCACACGCTCGCGGACCAGGTTGACGGCCTTGATGATCGCGTTGGTATACGAGGTGGAGACCTGGTGCGTGACGTACCGGTCCATGGCGGTCCAGTTCCAGCCGTCGCGGTGGGCCTCGTGCCAGGCGTTGACCACCAGTTCCAGCCCGTTCTCCAGCAGGCCCTTGGTGTCCGTGAACATGCCGGCGGGCCCGCCGACGCACAGCTCGTGGTGTTCGGTGCCCGCGCGGGAGACGCCGCCGAGGATCCGGTGCGAGCCGGGGTGGGCGTCGGCGGGGCCGATCACGGCCGCGGCGGCCCCGGACCCCAGGGTCAGCGTGGCGAATTCGCGCAGGTAGTCGGCGCGGGTGGAATCCGGGTGGTTCAGCCGCTCGAAGGTGGTTTCCTGGGTCGGCTGCGCGTCCTCGCCGGCGACGATCAGCGCGTACTTGATCTGCCCGGCATCGATCATGTTGGCGGCCAGCGTTATTCCGTTGACGAAGCCCAGGCAGGCGTTGGCCAGGTCGAAGTTCATGGCCGACGACGGCAGCCCCAGCCCGTGGTGGATCTTCACCGCGACGGACGGCTCAAGGTTCTTGCGGGTGACGGAGGTGTTGATCAGCAGGCCGATCTGGCCCGGCTCCACGCCGGCCTCGGCGAGGGCCTTGGCGCCGGCTTCGATGGCGGCGTCGTCGAATGATGAACCGGGCGACCACCAGCGGCGTTCGGTCACGCCGGCAACACGTTCCAGCAGCTTCCGGGAGAGCTTCAGGCGCTTCAGGCTGGGTGCCAGCCGGTCGTCGAAGTCGGCGGAAGTGACGGCTACCGGGGCCTCCACGCTCGAGACGGCCAGCAGCGCCGTGTTGTCATGTCGAAACGTCGCGTTACCGATCAATATCCAGCCTTTATTCGTCTTCGGGGACGTTCACCTGTACACGGAGAATCCCCCATTGGTACCCGAACTCTTAACTATGCACCCCGAACCAGCGTTCCGCACATGCAGAGAATGGCATGCGTGTGTGGTCATTGTCTCTCCGGCTGCCTTTGCCCGTGCCTCGGATCGCCTTGCAGACGTTACTCGGGGGCCCCGGAGCGTGATTCGAGGGGGCGTTCGGATCCACCTGGATGCGGGCTGGAATCCTTTGGAATTCCCTTGTTGTTTAAGCGGCGGTCCGCCAGAAAGAGCACCCCTGCAAGTGTGCAGGCGACGGCGGGCCAATAGCTGTAGCGGTAGTCGGCTGCCGGCACTATGGGGAAGTATCCCACCAGGTAGAGGAGCGCCGACCAGCCCAGGGCCGCGACCTGCGGCCGCAGTTGCCGTGCCTTGGGGAGGGCCACGATCAGCGCTATCGAGGCGGCGAGCCAAAACCAGGCCTTAAAAAACCAGGGAAAAGTCTTCAGGCCGAACTCAACCACGTAGTCGTAGAGGATGTTGTCCGCCTTCGACGGCTCCACGCGGTACTCAGCGGGGACAACCTCCGCGCCGGTACCGACGAATTCCAGCTTGCTGGTGAAGAGGAACCGGGCGTACGTCTCGGCGCGGTAGTACAGGTAGCGGGCCGGATGCGTCACCACTTCATCAATCCACAGGTCCCGGACCTCCGACTGATAAGCGATCGGTTCAAAGGATTTGCCGGTTGCCCCGCGGCCGTAGCACTTCCAATAGGCATCCCAAATAGCTTCTTCGGCCCGGCATTTTTCGCGGGCGGCAAGCAGTTTGTCTTCCAGTTCCTGGGGAATATCCGCGTCCCTTATCTCTTCGGCGGGCACGGTGAAGATGATGTCGTCGAGGAAGACTTGGGATAGCTGGCCGGTGGGTTTGGGCTGGAATGCGACGTTGAACGCCCCGCCCGTGCCCAGTATCAACACCAGGAACGTCGCGGCGGCCATGACATATCCGCCCCGCACGCGTCGCCGGTTGGCTGTCAGCCGTCTGCGCCGCTTGGGGGATGCGTTCCGCCAGGCCCGGTAGAGGAGGAAGACGAGGGGAAGGATCGCAAAGAACGCGTTTTTCCGGACCATCGCTCCGTACAGCAGGAACAACAGCGACAGGGCGAGCAACGGATACCGGAGCCTCGGGAAGCGCTCGGCGAGCAGGATGAGGACGGTGCCGCTGAAGAACGCGATCATCATGTGCACGTCCTTCCACAACACGCCCAGGAACGTGATGGTGAACGGCAGCAACGGAATCGCGAGGGCGAGCGAGGACATGAGCCGGCTGCGGGTGAGATCGTGAAGATAGATGGCCAAGAGCAGCGCGGCACTGAACGTCACCGCGACCTGCACCAGCACCAGCGAGCCGACGTCGCCGGTCAGTCTGTACAAACCTGTCCAGCCGACGGTCATGACGGCGGGGTGCCAGTCGTCCAGCGGAATCAGGCCGAGAACCTGCTTGAGCTGATGGGAGGAATCATTCGTCATCCGCCCGGGGTGGTTCGCCACCCACAGAAAAGCCGTGGCCAGGAAAGCGGAGGCGCCCAAGACTGTAAGCCACCAGTAGTCCGCCGCAGTCCAAGCGGTGCGCACACCCCTCGGGCCGCCGGCCCGGGCACGGGGGGAACGTGCCGATGAATCGCTCACGTGTCAGTCCCGTCCAGACGCGCGTGGGCCGGGTCTGCCCACGCCCCGCCTGCATCCTGCCGGTGCTGCGGCGGCTCCAGGCGCAGGTATGCCAGGCGCGCTGCTTCATGCCGTCCCCGCTTTAGGCCGTCGAGGATGATGCCGATACAACCCACCAGTACAGCCAGGCCCATCACGGCAGCAGCCAGGATCGCCGTCGGGAAGCGGGGCACCAGGCCGGTCTCGAAAAACTCGACGATCACGGGCACCCCCAACCCCAGCGAAGCCAGTGCCAGCACCGCGGCGATGATGCCGTGGAAGAGGGCCGGCCGTTCATGCCGGACGAGCTCGAAGATGAGGGACAGGATTTTGAAGCCGTCCGAATAGGTATTGAGCTTGCTTTCGCTCCCCTCGGGCCGTTGGCGGAATCCGACCTCGACCTCGGCCTGCGGCAGCCGCAGTGACGTGACGTGCACCGTGAATTCGGTCTCGATTTCGAATTCCTTGGACACGGCGGGGAATGACTTAACGAAGCGGCGCGAAAAGACGCGATATCCCGACAACATGTCCGAAACCTGGGATCGGAAGAGGACGCTGACGACCCTGTTGAACATCCGGTTCCCCATGGCGTGCCCCGGGCGGTACGACCCGGTTTCCGACGTGTCGGCACGAACGCCGAGCACATGATCGTAGGGGCCGTCCAACAGGGCGTCGATCAGGCGTGGCAGGTCCGCTGCCTCGTACGTGTCGTCGCCGTCGATCGTGACGTAGATATCGGCGTCAATATCGGCAAACGCCCGCCGGATGACGTTGCCCTTGCCCTTGCGCGTTTCCGTCCGGACGATGGCGCCGGCGGCCCGCGCCAGCTCGGCGGTCCGGTCGGAACTGTTGTTGTCGTAGACATAGACCGTTATCCCCGGGACGGCGAGCTCCAGATCCCGGATGACGGTGGCGACTGTCTGTTCTTCGTTGTGGCAGGGGACAATGGCGGCAATGCGCTGCCCTGGATGACGGGCTGGATCTGACACTGGCGAAAGCACTCCTCACCGGACGTGGACTGGCCTTCAGGGTAGTTCTCCGTGGCCCTTACACAAGGTTGCCACCCCGCCCGCCGGGATGCGCGCACCTGCACACGCCGGCCGCTCCACACGTTTGTCCACCGCGACAAGCCCGTCGTGCCCGTGTATCCGCGGCGGGCACGGTAGATTGAGGCAAGGAAAACGTCCGCCGCGGGAGACACAACGTGCATCTTAAATCTCTGACTGTGCGGGGCTTTAAGTCTTTTGCGTCGGCGACGACCTTCGACTTCGAGCCCGGCGTCACCGCCGTGGTCGGTCCGAACGGGTCGGGAAAGTCCAACGTGGTGGACGCCCTCGCCTGGGTGATGGGGGAGCAGGGCGCCAAGACGCTGCGCGGCGGCAAGATGGAGGACGTCATCTTCGCCGGCACGGCGGGCCGCCCGCCGCTGGGCCGGGCGCACGTGTCGCTGACCATCGACAATGCCGACGGCGCCCTGCCGATCGAATACTCCGAAGTCACCATCTCCCGCACCCTGTTCCGCACGGGCGGCTCCGAATACGCCATCAACGGCAGCAGCTGCCGGCTGCTGGACATCCAGGAACTGCTCTCGGACTCCGGGCTGGGCCGGGAGATGCACGTGATCGTCGGCCAGGGCCAGCTGGACAAGGTGCTGCACGCGACGCCGGAGGACCGCCGGGGCTTCGTGGAGGAAGCCGCCGGCATTCTCAAGCACCGGCGCCGCAAGGAAAAAACGGTGCGGAAGCTGGAGTCCATGCAGGCCAACCTGCAGCGGCTGACCGACCTCACCGGCGAGATCCGCCGGCAGCTGACGCCGCTGGGCAAGCAGGCCGAGGTGGCCCGCCGGGCCCAGCAGGTCCAGTTCGAGGTCCGCGATGCCCGGGCCCGGCTGCTCGCCGACGAGCTGGTGGAGCTGAGCACCTCCCTGGCCCAGGAAGTGGCGGACGAGGCCGCGCTGAAGACCCGGCAGGCCGAGGTGGAGAAGACCCTGGAGTCCGGGCGCCGGCGCCTGGCCGAGCTGGAGCGGCT
>NZ_JBNHGF010000173.1:0-5696 GCF_059091005.1 Arthrobacter sp. Y3223164 | reverse complement strand
CCTTCCGGAAACGCGACGGCCGGCGCCCGCAGTGGGCGCCGGCCGTCGGACTGACCTAGCGGGCTGCTACGCCCTCGGTGTAGTCGTCGTCGGACTTGATCCAGGAGAACAGCTTGCGCAGTTCGCGGCCGGTGGCCTCGATCGGGTGGTCTTCGCCCTTCTGGCGCAGCTCCAGGAACTCCTTGGCGCCGTTGGCCTGGTCGTCCATGAACCGCTTGGCGAAGGAGCCGTTCTGGATGTCGGCCAGGACGGCCTTCATGTTCTCCTTCACCTCCGGGGTGATCACGCGCGGGCCGGAGACGTAGTCGCCGAACTCGGCGGTGTCGGAGACCGACCAGCGCTGCTTGGCGATGCCGCCTTCGACCATCAGGTCGACGATCAGCTTGAGCTCGTGCAGCACCTCGAAGTAGGCGATCTCCGGCTTGTAGCCGGCCTCGGTCAGGGTCTCGAAGCCGTACTGCACCAGCTGCGAGGCGCCGCCGCAGAGCACTGCCTGCTCGCCGAACAGGTCGGTCTCGGTCTCTTCGGTGAACGTGGTCTCGATGACGCCGGCGCGGGTGCCGCCGATGCCCTTGGCGTAGGAGAGCGCCAGGGCCTTGGCGCTGCCGGTGAAGTCCTGCTCGATGGCGATCAGGTCCGGGACACCGCGGCCGGCCTCGAACTCGCGGCGCACGATGTGGCCCGGGCCCTTCGGGGCGACCAGGGCGACGTCGACGTTGGCCGGCGGCTGGATGAAGCCGTAGCGGATGTTGAAGCCGTGGCCGAAGAACAGCGCGTTGCCCTCTTCGAGCTTGTCGGCGATGGACTCGGCGTAGACCTGCGCCTGGACCTGGTCCGGGGTCAGGATCATGATGACGTCGGCCTCGGCGGCAGCGTCGGCGACGGAGAGGACCTTCAGGCCCTCGGCCTCGGCCTTGGCGCGGGACTTGGATCCCTCGGCCAGGCCGACGCGGACGTCGACGCCGGAGTCGCGCAGGCTCAGGGCATGGGCATGGCCCTGGCTGCCGTAGCCAATGACAGCGACCTTGCGGCCCTGGATGATCGAAAGGTCGGCGTCGTCGTCGTAATACAGCTCAGTCACTTAGGTTTCTCCTGTTGGGATTGCGTGGAAAGGAATCAGGCGGAACGCAGCGCGCGGTCGCTCATGGAGCGGGAGCCGCGGCCAATGGCCAGCGTTCCGGATTGGACTATTTCGCGGATGCCAAACGGCTCCAGCACTGCAAGCAGGGCCTCGAGCTTATCGGCGGTGCCGGTGGCCTCCAGGACCAACGAGTCGGTGGACACGTCGACCACGGAGGCGCGGAACAAGTCTGCTGCCTGGGTTACCTGCAGCCGTGTTGCGGCATCCGCGCGGACCTTGACCAGGATGTGGTCGCGTTGCACGGAAGTTTCGGGAACCAGCTCGACAATCTTGATGACGTTGATGAGCTTGTTCAGTTGTTTGGTGACCTGCTCCAGCAGGTCGCCCTCGGCCTCGACCACCACGGTAATGCGGGAGAACCCGTCTGCTTCCGTGGGGCCGACGGCCAGAGAATGGATGTTGAACGCCCGGCGGGCGAAGAGGCTGGCGACGCGGGTCAGCACGCCCGGGACGTCCTCCACCAGCACTGAAAGGGTATGGCGGGACATTCCTAGTCCTCCTCTTCCCACTCGGGGGTCATGTCGCGGGCAATCTGGATCAGGTCGTTGCTCACGCCGGAGGGGACCATCGGCCACACCATGGCGTTGGGGCTGACCACGAAGTCGATCACCACGGGGCGGTCGTTGATCGCCAGCGCCTGCTGAATGATGGCGTCGATGTCCTCCGGACGTTCGCAGCGCAGGCCGACGCAGTCGTAGGCGTCGGCCATCTTCACGAAGTCCGGCACCCGCACGGTGTCGTGCCCGGTGTTCAGGTCGGTGTTGGAGTACCGGCCGTCGTAGAACAGGGTCTGCCACTGGCGGACCATGCCCAGCGAGGAGTTGTTGATCACCGCGACCTTGATGGGGATGTTGTTCAGCCGGCAGGTGGCCAGTTCCTGGTTGGTCATCTGGAAGCAGCCGTCGCCGTCGATGGCCCAGACCACGCGGTCCGGGTTGCCCACCTTGGCGCCCATGGCGGCCGGCACCGAGTAGCCCATGGTGCCCAGGCCGCCGGAGTTCAGCCAGGCGTGCGGGCGCTCGTACTTGATGAACTGCGCGCTCCACATCTGGTGCTGGCCCACCCCGGCGACGTAGACGCCTTCCGGCCCGGTCAGCTCGCCGATCCGCTGGATCACCTGCTGCGGGGCCATCAGGCCGTCGTCGGGCTCGGCGAAGCCCAGCGGGTAGGTCTCGCGCAGCCGCTCCAGCGTGGCCCACCAGGCGGAGAGGTCCGGGGTTCCCTCGGCGGCGAACCGCTCGCGGCAGGCCTCGGCCAGTTCCGGAATGATCTCCTTCACCGAACCGACGATCGGCACGTCGGCGGTGCGGTTCTTGGAGATTTCCGCCGGGTCGATGTCCGCGTGGATCACCTTGGCACCCGGGGCGAAGCTGCTCAGCACGCCGGTGACGCGGTCGTCGAAGCGGGCGCCGAGCGTGATCAGCAGGTCGGCCTGCTGCAGCGCAGTCACCGCCGAGACGGAGCCGTGCATGCCCGGCATCCCCACGTGCTGCGGGTGCGAGTCCGGGAACACGCCGCGGGCCATCAGCGTGGTGGCCACCGGGGCGCCCACCAGCTCGGCCAGCTCGCGCAGCTCCTGCGACGCGTGGGCCTTGATCACGCCGCCGCCCACGTAGAAGGCCGGGCGCTCCGCCGCGGCGATCAGCTTGGCGGCCTCGCGGACCTGCTTGGAGTGCCCGCGGACCACGGTGCGGTAGCCGGGGATGTCGATCTTCGGCGGCCACGAAAAGCTCATCGTGGACTGCTGGGCGTCCTTGGTGATGTCCACCAGCACCGGGCCGGGGCGGCCGGTGGTGGCGATATGGAACGCCTCGGCCAGGGCGCGGGGAATGTCCTGCGCCTTGGTGACCAGGTAGGAGTGCTTGGTGATCGGCATGGTGATGCCGACGATGTCCGCTTCCTGGAACGCGTCCGAGCCGATCACGGCCGAGGAGACCTGCCCGGTGATCGCCACCATCGGCACCGAGTCCATGTGCGCGTCGGCAATGGCGGTGACCAGGTTGGTGGCCCCCGGGCCGGAGGTGACAATGCAGACACCGGGGCGGCCGGTGACCATGGCATAACCCTGTGCGGCGTGGCCTGCACCCTGTTCATGACGGACCAAGACGTGGTTGATCTTGGCCGAATCCATGAGCGGGTCGTAGGTGGGGAGGATGGCCCCGCCCGGCAACCCGAAGACGTCATCGACGCCCAGTTCTTCCAGCGAACGGACAACGGCTTGTGAGCCGGTCATTTCCGTGGGCGGCACGATGTTGTTCGGCCCGACTACCGGGCTGAGGCCGTCCACGACGGAAGAGACAGAGGTAGCTACATCTTTGGTTTTGACAGCGTCGGGCGAGGCCGGCGCCTTATTGGCCATCAGCGAGGGGCTGATTGGCGATCCCTTAGTCATCGGATTTCCTTTGCGGATCTTGATGTTCTCTGATGTGCTTGCCGTCCTCCGCGAGCGGGGAACGGCCCTGTTCTCTTCTGCAAATAAAAAAACCCCGTCGAGCCGGTTGGCTCCGATGGGGTTTCGCGCGTGACGTGGTCGTGCCAGACGGGCGTTTACGCCACGCGCTTGGTAAGGACGACCACGGATACGCTTTGCATGGCTTCAGTCTCGTGCCACGCGGATATCAGTGTCAACCTGAGACGTCGCCGTCTCATTATTTGGGCACCTGAGTCCAAATAATGGACTCCCGGCGCCCGGGAGGGTCACGACGGCGGGCGCCCACCTCGCGGAGGGGAGGCGCCCGCCGTCGTGATTCAGCTGCAGTACGCGCCGGTGGAGGCGGAGTTCACGAGCTTGACGTACTTGGCCAGCACGCCGGTGGTGAACTTCGGCGCCAGCGGTTCCCAGCCCACCCGGCGCGCTTCCAGTTCGGCCTCGTCGACCAGCAGGTCGAAGCTGCGGGCGGCGATGTCCACGCGGATCAGATCGCCGTCGCGCACGAACGCGATGGGGCCGCCGTCGACGGCTTCCGGCGCCACGTGCCCGATGCACAGGCCGGTGGTGCCGCCGGAGAACCGGCCGTCGGTGAGCAGCAGCACGTCCTTGCCGAGCCCGGCGCCCTTGATCGCGCCCGTGATGGCCAGCATCTCGCGCATGCCCGGGCCGCCCTTGGGGCCCTCGTAGCGGATGACCACCACGTCGCCGGCCTTGATCTGCCCGTTGTCCAGCGCGTCCAGGGCGCCCTGCTCGCGTTCGAACACGCGGGCGGTGCCTTGGAAGACGTCGGCGTCGAAGCCCGCGGACTTGACCACGGCGCCCTCGGGAGCCAGCGAACCGTGCAGGATGGTCACGCCGCCGGTCTTGTGGATGGGGTTGTCCAGAGCGCGCAGGATCTTGCCGTCCGGGTCCGGCGGGTTGATGGCCGCCAGGTTCTCGGCCACGGTCTTGCCGGTCACGGTCAGGCAGTCGCCGTGCAGCAGGCCCGCATCCAGCAGCGCCTTCATGACCACCGGGACGCCGCCGATCTTGTCCAGGTCGAACATCACGTGGCGGCCGAAGGGCTTCATGTCGGCCAGGTGCGGGACCTTGTCGCCGATCCGGTTGAAGTCGTCCAGCGTCAGGTCCACCTCCGCCTCACGGGCGATCGCCAGCAGGTGCAGCACGGCGTTGGTGGAGCCGCCGAAGGCCATGGTCACCGCGATGGCGTTCTCGAAGGCCTTCTTGGTCATGATGTCGCGGGCGCGGATGCCCTTGCGCAGCAGGTTCACCACGGCCTCGCCGGACTTGTGCGCGAAGTTGTCGCGGCGGCGGTCCGCCGAGGGCGGCGCGGCCGAGCCCGGCAGGGACATTCCCATGGCCTCGCCGATGGAGGCCATGGTGTTGGCCGTGTACATGCCGCCGCAGGCGCCTTCGCCCGGGCAGATGGCGCGTTCGATCGAGTCCAAGTCCTTGCGGCTCATCTTGCCGGCGGCGCAGGCCCCCACTGCTTCGAAGGCGTCGATCAGCGTGACTTCCTTCTCCGAACCGTCCTCCATCTTCGCGAAGCCCGGCATGATCGTGCCGGCGTAGAGGAACACCGAGGAGAGGTTCAGGCGGGCGGCGGCCATCAGCATGCCCGGCAGCGACTTGTCGCAGCCGGCCAGCAGCACGGAACCGTCGAGGCGCTCGGCCATCATGACCGTTTCCACCGAGTCGGCGATGACCTCGCGGGAGACCAGCGAGAAGTGCATGCCCTCGTGCCCCATGGAAATGCCGTCGGAGACGGAGATGGTGCCGAACTGCATCGGGAAACCGCCGCCGGCGTGGACGCCTTCCTTGGCGCCCTGGGCCAGCCGGTTCAGCGACAGGTTGCAGGGGGTGATTTCGTTCCAGGAGCTCGCGATGCCGATCTGCGGCTTGGCGAAGTCCTCGTCGCCCATCCCTACGGCTCGGAGCATGCCGCGCGCCGGAGCGGCGTGGATGCCATCGGTTACTACCCGGCTACGGGGCTTGATGTCTGGGGTTGCGTCCGCACTCATGGCATCGATTCTATGACCCGCGCCGCCATGGCAGGGCCATATTACGACGGCGGTGCCTCGGCTGCCCCGGCGCCCCCCGGCCCGGGCCGCCCGGATCCGGCCG
>NZ_JBNHGF010000172.1:0-5701 GCF_059091005.1 Arthrobacter sp. Y3223164 | reverse complement strand
CCTTCGGGGCCGGTGACGGTGACGGCCGGGGCGGTACCGGTCAGCGCGTCGCTCTGCAGGCCGCGCAGGCGCTTGAGCGGCGTGAACCGCCAGTCTTCTTCGCGTCCGGTGAGCGGGCCGAAGTCTTCCGACTTGTACGAGGTCAGGCGGCCGGCGCGGGAGCTGTCCGGAACACCGACGCCGCCTCCGTGGCTGTGGCTCTTGGCGCTGTCGCCTGCCAGCGGGCCTGCGGCAGCGTTGGCCGGGGAGAGATTTTCGCCTTCCTCCGTGAATCCGTCGATGGCCGGAGCACCGATGCGTGCCTTCTCAGTGATCTCAGTCATTAACCTACGGATCCTTCCATCTGCAGTTCAATCAAGCGGTTCAGCTCGAGGGCGTATTCCATCGGCAGCTCGCGGGCGATCGGTTCGATGAAACCGCGCACGATCATGGCCATTGCTTCGTCTTCGGCCAGGCCGCGCGTCATCAGGTAGAACAGCTGCTCTTCGCTGACCCGGGACACGGTCGCCTCGTGGCCCATGGTGACGTCGTCCTCGCGGACGTCGATGTACGGGTACGTGTCCGAGCGCGAGATGGTATCCACCAGCAGGGCATCGCAGACCACGCTGTTCTTGGTGTTCTTCGCGCCCTCGCGCACCTGGACCAGGCCGCGGTAGGCCGAGCGGCCGCCGCCGCGCGCCACGGACTTGGCCACGATCGCGCTGGACGTGTTCGGCGCAATGTGGACCATCTTCGAGCCGGTGTCCTGGTGCTGGCCCGCACCGGCGAAGGCGATGGACAGCGTTTCGCCCTTGGCGTGCTCACCGGTGAGGTAGACCGCCGGGTACTTCATGGTGACCTTGGAGCCGATGTTGCCGTCGACCCACTCCATGGTGGCGCCCTCGTGGGCGATGGCCCGCTTGGTCACCAGGTTGTACACGTTGTTCGACCAGTTCTGAATCGTCGTGTACCGGACGCGCGCGCCCTTCTTCACGATGATCTCGACGACGGCGGAGTGCAGCGAGTCCGAGCTGTAGATCGGCGCCGTGCAGCCCTCGATGTAATGCACGTAGGAGTCTTCGTCGGCGATGATCAGCGTGCGCTCGAACTGGCCCATGTTCTCGGTGTTGATCCGGAAGTAGGCCTGCAGCGGGATATCGACGTGGACGCCCTTGGGGACGTAGACGAAGGAGCCGCCGGACCAGACGGCGGTGTTCAGCGAGGCGAACTTGTTGTCGCCCACCGGGATGACCGAGCCGAAGTACTCCTGGAAGATCTCCGGGTGTTCCTTCAGGCCGGTGTCGGTGTCCAGGAAGATGACGCCCTGGGCTTCCAGGTCTTCGCGCAGCTGGTGGTAGACGACCTCGGACTCGTACTGGGCCGCGACGCCGGAAACCAGGCGCTCACGCTCGGCCTCGGGGATGCCCAGCTTTTCGTAGGTGACCCGGATGTCCTCGGGCAGGTCCTCCCACGTCTTGGCCTGCTTCTCCGTGGACCGGACAAAGTACTTGATGTTGTCGAAGTCGATGCCGGACAGGTCGGCGCCCCAGGTGGGCATCGGCTTGCGGTCGAAGTACTTCAGGCCCTTCAAACGCAGGTCCAGCATCCACTGCGGCTCGCCCTTCTTGGCGGAGATGTCGCGGACCACTTCTTCGTTCAGACCGCGGCGGGCGTTGGCGCCGGCGGTGTCGGCGTCGGCCCAGCCGTATTCGTAGGTCCCGATGCCATGCAGCTCGGGGTTCTTTTCCAGGATTTCGGAAATGGTGGTGTCGGCTACATCGGTCGTCCCGACCGCGTTCCTCATGCTCTGATCCACTTGGTCCGTCATCACGGCCTCTCTTGCAGATTGATGGATACTCGTCTCGTGCCTGTCGCCGGTTCGACGGGTCGAACCGCAGACCTTGTTCGACCCACCGGGATGTGGGTCGTACACACATGTCCCCCGCTGGCCAGCGTGGACAGTCGCCTGACATCCACCCCGAGCAGCCGGGAAAAAACTTCGGTTTCGCTGTCGCAGAAATCCGGGAAATCCGCTGCCAGCTGCTGCACCGGGCAGTGCCCCTGGCACAGCTGAACGGCCAGCATGGTGCTGTGCGGCGCCTGGGTTCCCACCACGTTGGTGGACCCGACGAAGCCGTCGGCGCTCAGCGCCTCCGCCAGCGCCTTGGCCCGCTCTTCAATTCCGGGCCCTGCGGCCTCCACCACCGGGCGGTAGCGTTCTTCCATGTCCCGGTATCGGTTCCGCGCGAACTCAGCGACCGCCTCGCGGCCGGCAGCCTCGCCCAGGGCCGCCAATGCGGTGCGCGCAATATCCAGGTAGTCGTTGCCGAGGCGCGTCTGGCCCTGCCGGCTTAGAACGTACTTGCGGGCCGGGCGACCGGCACCGGTGGCCGAATTCGCGGTGAGCTTGACCTCGATCAGGCCCTTGCGGGACAGGGCATCCAGATGGCGCCGCACGGCCGCGGGCGTGAAGCCCAGTATCTCGCCGAGCCCGGCGGCGCTGACGGGTCCGTGTTCCAAAACGGCATTCAACACCCGGTCCCGGGTCCGCTCCTCGGACTCCGGTGCCTGGGCGCGCAAAGAAGCACTACTGGTCATGGAATACACAACACAATCATGACGTATTCTATTCCGCGCTACCAGTAAGGCAGGCCTTAGCGAAGCTTGCTCTGCGTCGACCGCTCTACGTCCCGTAGAATGTTCGGGTGCCTACCTCCGAACCCTGCCTGGACATCCAGGGACTCGTGAAAGATCTGGGACCGGTGGAGGCCCTGGACAACAAGATGATCCGCGTGATCGATGGGGTCCACATGCGCGCCTATCCCGGGCAGGTCACGGCCTTGCTCGGGCCCAACGGCGCGGGCAAGACCACCACCTTAGCCTGCGCGCAGGGCCTGATGCGCCCCAGCGGCGGGACGGTCCGCCTGCTCGGCCAGGATCCCTACCAGGCGGGAGCCGAGCTGCGCAGCCGGGTGGGCGTCATGCTGCAGGAAGGCGGCCTGCCGCAGGCCATCCGGCCGCTGGCCCTGCTCCAGCATGTTGCCGGGATGTACCGGGACGCCCGCAGCGTAGACGAACTGGCGGAGCGGCTGGGTATCAACGGCTTCGCCAACACACCCATCCGCAGGCTTTCCGGCGGCCAAAAGCAGCGGGTCGCGCTGGCCGCCGCCCTGGTCGGCGATCCGGAGGTCCTCTTTTTGGACGAACCGAGCGCGGGCCTGGATCCGCAGTCCCGGGCCGTGGTGTTCGACCTGATCCAGGAACTGCGGGCCGAGGGGCTGGGCATCATCCTCACCACGCACCTCATGGACGACGCGCAGCGGCTGGCCGACTATGTCTTCATCATCGATGCCGGCAGGACCGTGGTGCACGGCACGGTGGCCGAACTCACGGCGGCCACGGACGAGAGTGCCGGCGTCGAACGCCTGCTGACGTTCGATGCCGTCCCGGGCCTGTCCTTCGCCCTGCCCGAGCCGTTCGCCGCCGTCGAAAACGTTCCCGGCCGTTACATGGTGGCCGGCCACATAACCCCCGCGCTGCTGGCCGCCCTGGCGGCGGAGTGGGCGGCCCACAATGTCATGCCGGCCTCCATCCACATGGCACCGCGCTCACTGGAAGATGTCTTCCTCGATATTTCCGGGAAGGACCTGCGATGAGCGCCCCCGCCGCCTTGATCCGCCGGATCGCCCTGCAGGGCCGCTACGAGACGTTGGGCATGCTTCGCAACGGCGAGCAGTTGCTGATCGCCATCATCCTGCCGCTCCTGGCGCTCATCGGCCTGACCGTCACGCCGCTGCTGGACACCTTCACGGACGACAGGATCGCCATGGCCGCCCCGGGCGTCCTGGCCTTGTGCACGGTATCCACGGCCCTGACCGGCCAGGGAATCGCCACCGGCTTCGACCGCCGCTACGGGGTCCTCCGCTTCCTGTCCACCACGCCGTTGGGACAGAGCGGCCTGATCCTGGGAAAGATCCTCGCCGTGCTTGCCATCATGGTCATCCAGGTGGTGGTGGTGGGCGGGACAGCCCTCGTCTTCCTCGGATGGGAGCCCGCGCTCGGCGGCCTCCTGCCGGCGGCCGCCCAATTGGTGCTCGGTGCCGCGGCTTTCACCTCGCTGGGCCTTTTGATCGCCGGTACCGTCCGGCCGGAAGCCACGCTGGCGATCACCAACCTGCTGTGGGTGCTGTTGGCGGCGGCCGGGGGTATCCTCTTTCCGGTGGCCAGTTGGCCTGACGTTTTCGAGCCGGCCGCCCACGTGCTGCCCTCGACGGCCTTGGGCGACGCCCTGCGCAGCGCCCTGATCGACGCGCAGTTCAATCTCACCGCCTCAATCGTGCTGCTGGCCTGGACCGTAGTGGCCAGCCTTGCCGCCATCCGCTGGTTCAAATGGAGCTAAGTCAATGACCACCGCCACCCCGAAGTCCCGCGACCTCAAGGATCGGCTGCCCGTCTCGGTCACTCGAACCGTGCACGGGCTGGCCATCGCCTCGCTGGTATCGCAGATGGGCATCATCATCACCGGCGGCGCCGTGCGGCTGACCAAGTCCGGCCTGGGCTGCTCCGAGTGGCCCAACTGCGTGCCCGGTTCGATGACGCCGACGCCGGAGATGGGCATCCACGGGCTGATCGAATTCGGCAACCGCACGCTGACGTTCATCCTGGTCATTATCGCCGTGGCCATGCTCGTGTCGCTGTGGCGGATGCGCCGTTCGCACCGCACCCTGTTCGGCCTGGCGGTGGCCCTGCTGTGCGTCATTCCGGTGCAGGCCCTGATCGGCGGCATTACCGTGTGGACCGACCTTAACCCGTGGGTGGTGAGCCTGCACTTCCTGGCCTCGGCGGCACTCGTGGCCGTGGCCACGCTGCTGGTGAACCGCACCGGCATGTACCTGCGCGGCCGCTCCGCCGTGGCAGTTGCTCCGGTCCCGCGCATCCAGGCAACCCTGGGCTGGACCATCGCCGCTACCTCCGCTGCCTCCATCGTGCTGGGCACGATCGTGACCGGCACCGGCCCGCATGCCGGCGACGCCAGTGCCCCGCGGCACGACTTCAGCGCCGACCTGGTCACGCGGATCCACGTGGTGCCGGTCTACCTGCTGGTCGCGGCCATAGTGCTGGCGCTGGTGCTAGCCTACCGCCGCGCCACCTCCCCGCAACTGCGCACCGCCCTTTGGTGGCTGGCCGCCGTGGTCGTGCTGCAAGGCGGCATCGGTTACCTCCAGCACTTCACCGGCCTGCCCGTCGGCCTCGTGCTGCTGCACATGCTCGGGTCCGCCCTGCTGACCGTCGCGGCCACGAACGTCTGGGACCGTTCGACGGGCAAGTTCCCGCTCTAGTCCGGCCCGGCGGCGGGCAAGTTCCCGCTCTAGTCCGCCGGTCGGCGGGCAAGTTCCCGCTCTAGTCCGGCCGGGCGGCGAAGCCGCCGCTACTGTCCTGCCGGCGCCCGGTCAGCCGGGCGGAACGCCTCGATATCCTCCAGGAGGCGCGCGAGTTCGCGGCGGCTGCTCCCGGGCAATGGGTGCAGCGGCAGCCGCGGATCGCCCGCATCGATCCCGGCGGCCCTCGCCAGCGAGTAGAGATTGCTGAGTGGGCGCAGCGACGCGAAATAGGCCATGAGCGGGGCCAACGCGGCCCGTGCCGCGGCCGCGGTTTCCTCATCTCCGGCCAGCACCGCGTCGCGCAGCACCCGGTAATGCGCCGGCAGCACGGCAATCGGCCC
>NZ_JBNHGF010000171.1:0-5753 GCF_059091005.1 Arthrobacter sp. Y3223164 | reverse complement strand
GCTGGCCGCGGCCGGGTCACCCGAGCCGGCAGGCCGATCCGGTTATTCGCCGCCGTGGGGCTGGCCCGCCAGCCCGCAACCCGCCATCGTGCGCGGCTTTGACCCGCCGCCAAAGCCGTGGTTGGGCGGACATCACGGCGTCGATCTGGCGGTTCCGGGCGGGGCGACGGTCCTCTCCCCCGCCGACGGCCGGGTCAGCTTCTCCGGCCGGGTCGTCGACAGGCCGGTGGTCACCATCGATCACGGCAACGGCCTGCGCAGCAGCCTGCTGGCCGTCGCGTCCGAACTGCAGGCCGGCGATACCGTTGCGTCGGGCGATCCGGTAGGAACGGTTGCCGCGAGCAGCCATTGCGCATGCCTGCATTGGGGCGTCCGTCGCGGCGACGTTTATGTCAACCCCCTGCAGTTCGTCATGGACCTGCGGCCTTCGGTATTGCTGCCGGTGCCGGATGGCTAAACGAACGCCGCCAAGCCGGTGATCGCCCGGCCTGCCACCAGGGAGTTGATTTCGTGGGTTCCCTCGTAGGAGTAGATGGCCTCGGCGTCGGCGAAGATCTTGGCCATTTCGTAGTCGGCCACGATGCCGTTGCCGCCCAGGATGTTGCGGCCCAGGGCCACACTTTCACGCATCCGCGCAGTGGTGAACGCCTTGGCCAAAGCGGACTGCTCGTCCTTGGCCTGGCCGGCGTCTTCCAGCTGCGCCAGGCGGACCATCATGCCCATTGAGGCGACGGTGTTGCCGAGGATCTGCACCAGCTGGTCCTGCACCAGCTGGAACGATGCCAGCGGCTTCCCAAACTGGTGCCGCTCCACGGCGTAGCGCCGTGCCACATCGAAGGCAGCCATCTGCTGCCCCACCGCCTGCCAGGCTACGGCAAGCCGCGTCACCTTCAGCACCTTGTTGGTGTCGCGGAAGCTGTTGGCGCCCTTGAGATGGAAATCATCGGGGACCACCACGTTTTCCAGGGTGATGTCCGCGTTCTGCACGGTGCGCAGGCTGATCTTGTTCTCGATCTTCGTCGCGGCATAGCCGGGGGTGGCCGTGTCCACGAGGAAGCCCTTGACCTGGTTGTCGGCCAGGTCGCGCGCGTAGATGACGACCCAGTCCGAGAAGGTCGCGTTGCCAATCCAGCGTTTGGCCCCGTTCAGCACCCAGCCGTTCCCGTCGCGCCGGGCCGTGGTGCGCGTGCCGCCGGCGACGTCGGAGCCGCCGAGGGGTTCCGTCAGTCCGAAAGCGCCGATCTTCTTGAGGGCGTAGATGTCCGGCAGCCAGGCCTCCTGCTGCTCCTTCGACGCGAGGACTTCGATCGATCCGGCGAACAGGCCGTCGTGGACCCCCAGGAACGTGGCGATGGACGTGTCGGCGCGGGTGAACTCCGCGTGGACGAGGCCGGCGAACAAGTTGGAGTATCCCTGCCGCCTGACCGGGCTGACCACGTCCAGGTCCGCCAGTTTCGGGATGATCTCCAGTGGGAACTCAGCCCGGTTCCAGCAGTCGACGGCGATCGGCCGGACTTCCTTGGCCAGCCAGTCGCGGATGTCGTGCAGCCGCGAGCGTTCGGGTTCCGAGAGCATCTCCTCGAACGAGTAGAAGTCTCCATCGGCGTAGGGAAGGTCGTTCGGATCGATGACGCGCTGGCCCATAGTGGCTTCCTTTTCTGTGAACAGGTCGCGGCCCCGGGCAGGAGGCGCCGGGGAGAAGATCAAGTTACTGATCAGTAACTTAGCGCAGAACCGGGCAGCGGGCAACGGCCGAACGCGTGCGCTGCAGCTTCGGCCGGGGTGCCGGGGCAGCCGCATCCCTGGAGTCCCGCGGGAGTCCGGCGGGCGGCATGACGAAGGCCCCGGGCCATTCTGGTCCGGGGCCTTCTCTCGACGTAGGGCGGGTGGGGCTTGAACCCACGACCAAAGGATTATGAGTCCTCTGCTCTGACCGGCTGAGCTACCGCCCCGCGCTGCCGGGCGGCGCCCCGCAGCGCGGGGACCGTTACCGGCACCTTAGACATACTAAGTCCTCCCGACCGGCGGGCGCACGTTGGCCTAGTCGAGGAAGTCGTCCGCCGAGGCTCCGCGGTAGAGCTGCTCGAAAGTGTCCATCGTCTTGTCGATGCCGTGCCGCATCGCCTTCGCGTGGCTGGCTTCGCCCATGGCCTCCAGCCGCTCGGGACTCTGGCCGAGTACGGCGTTGAGCTTGGCCGCCAGGTCGGAGGGATCGCGGGGGGCAAACAGGTAGCCGTTGACACCGTCCTCCACGAGGTGCGGCAGGGCCATCGCATTGGCCAGCACCACCGGCTTGCTGGCGGACATCGCTTCCAGGGACACCAGTGACTGCAGTTCGGCGGTTCCGGGCTGGCAGAACACAGCCGCGCGCAGGTACGCCCGGCGCAGTTCGGCGTCGTCCACATGGCCCAGGAACGCGATCCTGCGCCCAAGCCCCATCGCGGCAACCCTCGCCTCGAGGTTCTTTCGCTCGTCGCCGTCGCCGATGATCTCCAGGTGGACGTTCAGCGCCGGGTCCGTCATGGCCAGCGCCTCGATCAGCGTGTCCACGTTCTTTTCCACCGCCAGCCGGCCCACAAACAGCACCGTGGGGTGCTCCGGCCTCTCGATCGTTTCCCCGGGGGCCAGCTCATAGGCGGCGGCATCGATGCCGTTGGACAGCGGCATCACCTTGTGCAGGAAGGCGTGGTCCCGCATCGCCTTGGCGGCGAGCGGCGTCGGCGTCGTCACCACGGCAGCCTTGCCCATGATCTTGCCCATGTCGCGCCAGGAGTTCTTCGCGACGATGTCCAGGAACCACTGCGGGAACGGCAGGAACGGCTCCAGGTTCTCCGGCATGAAGTGGTTGGTCGCGATGGTGCGGATGCCCCGTCGCACTGCCTCGGCGATGGTGGCCTGTCCGATCATGTAGTGGCACTGGATGTGCACGACGTCCGGCTGGACCTCATCGAAGATCCGCTTGATGTCGCGTTTGATCTCCCAGGGAAAGCAGATGCGCCACGTCTCGTGCGTCGGCACCGAGTGTGAGCGGAGCCGGTGCACCGTCGCCTCCGCACGGTGTTCCACGAAGGTCGGGCCCTTGTCATACCGCCCGGCGATGATGTCGACGCTGTGTCCGCGCTTGGTCATCGCGGTTGCCAGCCGGTACCCGAAGACGGCCGCCCCGTTGACATCCGGCGGGTAGGTATCGGCTGCAATCAGGATCTTGAGGGGTTTCGGTCCGATGTCGTCGCTCACCTGCGGCAGGACTCCTTGTTTCGTGGTCACGGTATTGGTCATCGCGCCGGCCCTATGGTTTCTTGCCCGAGGCTTGGGCCCGGCGCCGGGCTTCTTCCTGTTTCTGCAACACGTCCGGATGGTGCCTCGAGAGGGCAATGACCCCAACAATAGCAACCAAACCTGCCCCCACCATGCCAATCGCAAACACCGGTTCGACGTCGGGCCTGAGCTCTCCGAGGATGAAAATGCCGATGGCGATGCCGACCAGCGGATCGATCACCGTCAGCCCCGCGATGACCAAATCGGGCGGGCCGCTGGCATAGGCACTCTGGACAAACCAAGCCCCCAGGCCGCCGGCCGCGGCGACCGCGATGACCGTGTAGATCGGTACGTTGGCGATGAAACCGCCGCCCGGCTCCAGCAGCCGCAGGCCGATAATCCTCACCAGCACGGCAACGAAACCGAACAACATGCCTGCTCCCAGAATGTAGGCGAAGGCATTCAGCCTGTGCCGGAACATCAGTTCCAGCGAGAGGAAGACGGCAACGACGACGGCCAGCAGCAGGACCGCTGAGAGTTCCTCCTCGGCCCGCACGCGATGGCTAGCGCCCGTGACGTTGACGGCCAGCAGTACGAAAACGGCGCTTCCTGCCACACACGTTGAGATCGCCACCACCGTCACGCGGTTCAGCCGGATCCCCTGGTCCTTGGAATTGATGATCGTGGTGATCACCAACGCGATGGCGCCGATCGGCTGGACGACGGTCAACGGCGCGCTCACCAAGGCAAACACGTTCAATCCCATCCCGACGGCCAACAGCAGCAGTCCCAGGACCCAGCGGGGATTGCGGAGCATCCGCAGCAAACCGGCGACGCTCATCGCCAGGCCGCCCGTATTGGCTTGGACGGCACTGGCTTGGCGCTGGGTGCCGAGGGCGAGGAAGAAGGCACCGAGCAGGGCACAGAGTATGGCTAACCAGACCATGGGGTCCCGTCAGAAAATGTCCGTTTCCGCCCGGAGCGCGGGTCAACCATGGAGTGGATCGTTCTGCCTGGCCTCGCGCCGGCGCTTGTACTTGCCCCAGGCCGCCCGCATGTAGCCCAGCCACGCAAGGACGTGCCCCGCACAGCCCGCGGCGAGGATGGCGTAGGCGAGGGTCAGCAGCCAGTCGTGCCCGAAGCCCTCCACCCGATGGAGCAGCAGCAGCGGAGTGCCTGCCAGCAGCAGGGCCGTCCGGACCTTGCCGATGAGTGTCACGGGAAGGTCGGGGCTGCCATGGAACAGGAGCAATGAGAACACGAGCAGGATCGCGTCGGGGATGATGATGGACAGCAGCAGCCACCACGGGGCGATGCCGGCCGCGACAAAGGTCGTGGCCACGATGATGAGGGCCAGCCGGTCGGCCACCGGGTCCAGCCACTTGCCGACCGAGGAGATTTGGTCGAGGCGGCGGGCGAGGTAGCCGTCCACCCAGTCCGTGGATCCCAGCACGACCAGCGTGATGGTGGCTGCCCCATACGAGTGCCGGGCGATCAGCCAGACAAATAGCGGCACCGCAAGGAAACGCAGGACGGTGATGAGGTTCGGGATGGTCCAGAACGTGTGCAGCTCGCGGTACTCGAAGTCGCGCCGCGTCCCGGCACCGATGATCCTCAACGCCGTCCCTCCCCTCAGTCGTCGTTCCACGCTGGGCAGCCGGCTGCGCTGCAGCCGGCTTCCGTGCCGCCGTGCGACGGTGGTAATGGTTATTTTTTCAGCAGCCGCCGGAGCATGACGCCCATGGCGGTCAGCGAAACCGCCAGCGTCGCCAGTGGCTTCCAACGCTCCCTCAGCTCCGGGCCGGCCTCGCTGACGGCTTCGGCGCCTGCCACCAGGCGTTCCGTGGCAGCATCTGCCGCATGCTTCGCCCGGCGCTTGGCCTGCTCCGCACGGGGCTTGGGGTCGACGCGGCGGCCGAGATCGTCCCTGACTGCCGCCAAATGGTCGCGGCGTTCCGCGGTACGGGCACGCAGTTCGTCCATCGTCGGAGCCGGCTCCTGCGGTTCCTTGCGCTCCGCCTTTTCCGCCTTGGTCTCCTTCCGGGGCTTTTCGTCCAGTGTCGCCGGATTGAAGCTGCTGCCCTCACGCAACACGCCGACGTCGTACTTGACGCCGCGGATGGCCTCGGCGGGAAGGAGCGGCATGGCCTTCTTGCCCCTCGAGATTCCAATGAGCGCCAGGATACCGCCGAGGATCAGGAACACGGCTGCGACGAGCAGCGCCGCCAGCCAGGCCGGCATGATGAGGGCCAGTCCCATGATTGCGGCGACCAAGAGGGAGATGGCCATCAGGACCAGGAACACCAACGCGACCGCAAGGATCGCGGCGGCAATGCCTGCCTTGGTGCCCTTGCCCTTGAGCTCGAGCAGGGCCAGCGAGAACTCGTCCTGAAGCTGGCGGGGGGTCAGCTGGCAGGCGAGCCGTGCCAGCCCCGCGGTCGACAACCTGGCGCCGGCGGCGGAGCTGCCTGGCTGCCCGGCGCGGGCAGCGGTGC
>NZ_JBNHGF010000170.1:0-5769 GCF_059091005.1 Arthrobacter sp. Y3223164 | reverse complement strand
GGGGCCCGCGCCGGCGTTCGGGCTGGCCGGCTCTCCCGCCGACGTTCTGGCCCAGAACGCGTCGCTGTATCCGCTGACGCAGCCCAATGCCGTGCTCCTCCAGAGCCCGATTGCCCTCGGCGCGTTCTACCTCGGCCTGGCGTGTGCCAAGGGACGGCTGCTCGAGCGGGGCATCTCAGCAAGCACGCTCCGCCGCCTGGCTTTCACGGCGCTGCCGGCCGGGCTGGCCGCTTCAGCGTTGCAGGCGTGGTTACAACACGGCGTCGGCGGTCCTGCCACGACCGTAGTCGCCTTCGGCATTTCCACGTTGACCGCGCCGCTGCTGACGGCCGGTTACGCCGCTGTGCTGCTGCTGTCCTTCCGCACTCCGGCCGGCGGTGCCCTGTGCGCCGCGCTGGCGCCCGCAGGCCGCCTCGCGCTGACCAACTATCTGGGACAGTCCGTGCTGATGGTCCTGGTCTTCACCGGTTTCGGGCTGGCGTTGACCGGCCGGTTGGCCCCGCCCGCGGTGCTTGGCGTGGCGGTGCTCCTCTTTGTGGCGCAAATGCTGGCCAGCGCGTGGTGGGCGCAGAGGTTCCGGTACGGGCCGCTGGAGTGGCTGCTGCGCTGGCTCACCTACTGGCGGCGTCCGGCCATGCTCCGTTAGCCGCTAGAGGTTCCAACCCGCGATAGCGGGCGTCTTCTTGTCCCACCCCAGCCGGCAGACGGCAGCGGTGTCCAGCACGAAGTGCCGGCCCTCGATGGCTTCCAGGCCGAGCCAACGGGCCGCAAGCACCCGGAGGAAGTGCCCGTGTGCCACCAGCAAGACCTGGCGTGGCCCTGGCGGTTCGGACGAAGGGCCGTCCAGCACCTTGGCGATCACATGGTCGGCCCGGTCGGCCACCTCTTGCAGGGACTCGCCGCCGCGGACGCCGTGGGTCCAGATCAGGTAGGAGGGATCCTTGGCCCGGATGGCCGCGCTCTGGAGGCCTTCATAGTCTCCGTAGTCCCATTCATGCGCTTCGGCCACCACCTCCGCTTCGGGGTAGCCGGCCAGTTCGGCCGTCCGGCGGGCACGCGCCAAGGGGGAGGTCAAGACGGTGTGGAAACGGACTCCCGCCAGCTTCGCCGCGGCGTCGCGGGCCTGCTGGACCCCGGCGGGAGTCAGCTCAAGGTCGGCCAACCCGGTGTACCGGTGGTCGCGCGACCACTCGGTTTCGCCGTGGCGCATCAGCCACAACACCGGGAAATCATGCGGTTCGGCCGCGGCCATGGCTATGCCTGCTCCGCGTATTCCGGCTGCGTCCGCCACCAGGCCAGCAGTTTCGCTTCTGCCTCTTCCTGCGCCGCCGGACCGTTCTCCAGCCGCTCTTCCAGCAGGAACTTGTAGGCCCGGCCGACCAGCGGGCCGGGCTGGATCCCGAGCAACGCCATGATCTGGGCGCCGTCCAAATCCGGCCGGACGGCGTCCATTTGCTCCTGCTCCTTCAGCGTGGCAATCCGCTGCTCCAGGTCGTCGTAGGCGAAGGCGAGCCGCTCCGCCTTGCGCTTGTTCCGCGTGGTCACGTCGGAGCGGGTCAGCCGGTGCAGCCGCTCAAGCAGCGGTCCGGCGTCGTTGACGTAGCGGCGCACGGCCGAATCCGTCCATCCCGCCTCCCCGTAGCCGTAGAAGCGCATGTGCAGTTCCACCAGCCGGGACACCGCCTTGATGGTCTCGTTGTCGAAACGCAGTTTCTTCATCCGCTTGGCGGTGAGCTTGGAGCCCACCACGTCGTGGTGGCGGAAGCTGACCGCACCGGAGGGTTCGAACCGGCGGGTAGCCGGTTTGCCGACGTCGTGCATCAGGGCCGCGAACCGCAGGACGAAGTCCGGACCCGGCACCGCGCCGTCGTCGTCCGTCTCCAAGGCACAGGCCTGCTCCAACACGGTGAGCGAGTGCTGGTAGACGTCCTTGTGCCGGTGGTGCTCATCGATCTCCAGCCGCAGTGCCGCGACCTCGGGCAGCACGTAATCCGCCAGGCCGGTGTCCACCAGCAGGTCCACGCCGGCGCGCGGGTCCTTGCCGTTGATCAGCTTGGTCAGTTCGTCGCGGACGCGTTCGGCGGAGATGATTTCGATCCGCGCGGCCATGTCCGTCATGGCCTCCTCCACCTCGGGTGCCACGGCCACGTTGAGCTGGGAGGCGAACCGCGCGGCTCGCATCATCCGGAGGGGGTCATCGGAGAACGACGCCGACGGCGCGCCCGGGGTGCGCAGCACGCCCGCGTGGAGGTCCTTGACGCCGCCGTGCGGATCCACCAGTTCCAGCGACGGCAGCCGCAGCGCCATGGCATTCATGGTGAAGTCGCGGCGGAACAGGTCGTCCTCCAGGGACGTCCCAAAAGCCACTACCGGCTTGCGGGAATCCGGGTCGTAGGCCTCGGCCCGATAGGTGGTCACCTCAATCATGTGCTGGCCCTTGCGCAGGCCGATGGTCCCGAAATCGCGGCCAATCTCCCAGAACTTGTCCGCCCACTTCCCGACGACGGCGATGGTGGCATCCGGATCGGCGTCGGTGGTGAAATCGAGGTCCGGGGAGATCCGGCCCAGGAACAGGTCGCGCACCGGTCCGCCGACCAGCGAGAGTTCGTGGCCCGCTGCCGCAAACAGTTCTCCCAGTTCGATCACGACGTCCGGCAACGGCAGGGACGGGACGCTGGAACCGGGTGCTGATGCGAACTGCGAACCAAAAAGGTGAACCATAGTGACTTAAGCGTGCCAGATGCGGGGCGCGATGTTTAACAAAGTCCCGGCGGCTCGGCCCCGGCATCATCGGCCCCTAACAAAAATCGTTAGAGTGGACTGCATGGCACACCCGGTTCCGAGCGCCCCGAAGCGCACCCCGCTGACAGCGTCAGTGGGCAGCGCCGCGCCCGGACACCATTCCCTGCCCACCGTCGAGGAGATCTCGGCCGGCGGCGTGGTGGTCGATACGTCGACCCCAAACCTGAACGTGGCGATCATCGCCCGCTTCAACCGCGGTGGCCGGCTCGAGTGGTGCCTGCCCAAGGGCCACCCCGAGGGCCGGGAGACCAATGAAGAGGCCGCCGTCCGGGAAGTCGAAGAAGAAACAGGGATCAAGGGCCGCGTGCTGGCCACGCTGGGCAGCATCGATTACTGGTTCACCGTCAGCGGCCACCGCGTCCACAAGACCGTGCACCATTTCCTGCTTGAGGCCACCGGCGGCCTGTTGACGATCGAGAATGATCCGGACCATGAGGCAGTGGACGTGGCCTGGGTTCCGCTGGCGGAGTTGGGCCGGAAGCTGTCCTTCCCCAACGAGCGGCGGATCGTGGACCTGGCCCGGGAAGTCCTGCCCGGGCACCTTTGAGCCCCGGCCGGATCCGGCAATCCGGCCGTTTTCAGGTGAGAACATAGAGGACGATGTCCGAGACCCAGACCCCCTCCCCCAGCCCGTCCGTGCAGCAGCACAGCACAGCCAAGTCCAGTGCCATCATGGCGGCCGGGACCATGGTGTCCCGCGTTTTGGGGTTTGTCCGCACCGCCTTGCTGGCGGTCGCGATCGGCGCCAACACGACGATGGGCGACATCTTCGAGAAGGCCAACACCATCCCGAACATCATCTACCTGCTGCTGGCGGGCGGGGTGTTCAACGTGGTGCTGGTGCCGCAGATCATCAAGGCCAGCCAGAAGAGCGACGGCGGGGCGGACTTCGTCAGCCGGCTGCTGAGCCTGACGCTGCTGGTGCTGGCCGGGATCGCGCTGCTGGCGACCCTGCTGGCCGCGCCGATCATCTCCGTCCTGACCCGCGGCTGGACGCCGGTCATGCTGGAACTCGGCACCGTCTTCGCCGTGTGGTGCCTGCCGCAAATCTTTTTCTACGGGCTGTATGCCGTGGTGGGCCAGGTGCTCAACGCCCACGGCCGGTTCGGCTGGTACATGTGGGCCCCCGCCCTGAACAACGTCGTCGCCATCGGCACGCTGGCGCTGTACATCGCACTGTACGGCCGCTACCTGCCCGGCAAGGACAACCCGGAGCTCTGGACCGGCGCCCAGACGATGGTGCTGGCCGGCGGCACCACGCTGGGCATCGTGCTGCAGGCGCTGATCCTGTTGTGGCCGCTGGGACGGCTGGGGATGGGCCTCAAGCTCAAGCTCGGCTGGCGCGGCATGGGCTTCGCCGCCACCGGAAGGGTGGCAATGTGGAGCCTGGCCACCATGGTCATCGCCAACACCGCCTACCTCTTCTACGGGTCCATCGCCTCCGGCGCCACGGCCGCGCGCGCCGAGCTGGCGGGGCCCGGCGCCTCGGTCCCCGGCGAGTACGCCCTGAATACCGCCCAACTGATCGCCATGCTGCCGCATTCGGTCTTCGTCCTCTCGGTGGCCACGGTGCTGTTCAACCAGTTGTCCCGCCAGCAATCGATCGGGGCGGTGGACGACGTGCGGCACACCGTGAACTCGGGGCTGCGCACTATCGGCGTCGCCACCGTCTTCGGGGCCGCCTCCGTGGTGGTGCTGGCCGGCCCCCTGGCCCGGTTGTTTGCCGGGTCAGGCCCTACCGCGGCGGCTTCCGCGGCGTCGATGGGCCAGGTGCTGACCATCCTCGCGGCCGGCATGCCCTTCATGAGCATCTACTTCTTCCTGGGCCGGGTGTTCTATGCGGAGGAAGACGCCAAAACGCCATTGATCATGCAGGCGATCTGCTCCGGCGCGTCGGTGGTGCTGGCCGTGCTGATCGCCTGGTTGATCGATCCCACCCTGGTGGTCTACGCGCTGGCGCTGCTGTTCACGGTGTTCCACGTGGTCTCGGCGGTCCTTGCCCACCACTTTGCCCGCCGCCGGCTGGGCGACTACGGCGCGGGCCGCGTCGTGGATACCTACATCCGGCTCGGTTATGCCGGCCTGGGCTCCGGATTGGTGGGCGCAGCGGTCCTGTGGCTGTTCGGCGGTTACGCCAACGGCGGATTCGCCTGGCAGTCCATCGCTACCGCCATGGTGACCATCGCCGTCGTCGGGCTGGTCATGGCCGCGGTATACCTGCTGCTCCTGCGCGTGCTTCGGGTCGAGGAGCTGCAGGACTTCCTGCGGCCGTTACTTAATCGGTTGCCCGGACGCGCCTGACAGAAGCGGGTATCGGGTCCGGCAGCGGATAGCATGGAAACCAAATTATCCAGTCACGGGCACCCGCCCAGGACATTTCGCCGGGAGGAACTAGTGCCGCAGCCAGTTGATGTGGGCATGCTGCTTGGTGGCCGTTACAAGGTCACTGCCCAAGTGCTTGCGTCCGCCGAAAACGATCTGGTCCTGGACGGCATTGACCAGGTGCTCAATCGGCCGGTCAGCATCCTGGTGGCAGCGCCGGAGAATGCCAGCCAGGTCGCCATGAGCGCCCGCGAGATCGCCACCGGCGAACGGGCGGGCAACGTCCAGGTGCTGGACCTCGGCAATGCCGACGGGTTCACCTACCTGGTGACCAACGGGGCCCAGGCGGCCGACCTGCTGGACCTGGTCATTCAGCAGGACGGGCCGTATGTAGAGCCCTTCTTCACCGACACACTCGGTTCGGAAATCTTCGGCCAGGCCCGTTCCACGGAGCCGGAGCCGTATGAGGACGAATACGAGTACGAGGACTACGACGAAGAGCCTCGGCAGAGCCTGCGCGAGAGGCTGAACAAGCTCGACCTGCCCAAATTGGGCCGGAACGGCACTGACGGGACGTCCAAGCCCCGGTTCGGCGCCCGTCCTGGAACCCCGGCCTCCGGCGCCGGGCCCGCTGCGGGAGCTGCG
>NZ_JBNHGF010000169.1:0-5793 GCF_059091005.1 Arthrobacter sp. Y3223164 | reverse complement strand
GCCCTTCGTCCGCCCGACGCGGAGGCACCAGAGGAACGGGGCCGGCCCCGCCTGCGGGACGGTCCCCCGGTTCAGACGGCCTGGGCGGTCCGCCAGCCGCCGCGGTATTCCTTGCGCGCGGTCACGGAGTAGGGCGCCGGGCTGACCACGGCCCGGACTTCCAGCTGCCGGTGCGGTTCCACGGTGGTCTTGCGGGTGCCGCCGTCGGGCTCGCCCCAGACCACGTTCACCTCCGTGCCGATCTCCACGTCGGGGTTGACCGTGGCCAGCGACAGCGCCCGCCGCTCGTTGGCGCTGTAACCGGTGAACAGGGACAGGCCCACGTTCGTGCCGCCGGCGTCGACAATGGAATCGTAGTTCGAGGAGCCGTAGTTGGCGTTGGGCAGGTCGAAGTACTTGTAGGGCGTTCCCTCCGTGTCGAACAGCGAGGCGAAGATTTTGGTCATGTCCTCGGCGTTCCAGGCCAGCGTGGCCTTCTTCCGCTGCGCCTGGCCGTCGATCTTCTCCAGCGCCTCGCGGCCGATGAAGTCGTGGTCGAACTTGATGAACGAGCCGTAGCCCAGCTCCCACGGGTTCAGGTAGTAATCCTCGATGTTGTCGGAGACGAAGCTGCCGGCCACGGCGTTGACAGCTTCGTAGCTGTCCGCACCCAGCCATTCCCGGTACGGACGAAGCTCTTCCCCGGAGTAGATGGCCGGCAGCGGGGACGGAATCCAACCCGATTCCAAGGTGTTGGACGAGTAGGCCCGGGCGCCGACGGGCAAGAGGCCGAGCTCCCGGCCGGCCTCCAATATGAACTCGCGGACGCGCTCGTAGGACTCGTAGGGCCCCCAGAGCTCCAGCCCGGGGGCGCCGGCCATGCCGTGGCGCAGCGTGCGCACCTGCGCCCCGGCCACCTGCATGTGGTCCATGCTGAAGAATTTCAGCTGCTCCACGGTGCCGCCGTTGAGCTTTTCGATGACCTGCCACGCGTTCGGACCCTGGATCTGGAACCGCCAGTACCTGCGCTGCACCGGCTTGCCCATTGGCCGCGACGGCGACCGCCGGTCCACCTCCAGCTCCACGTCGTACCCGCCGGTCTGCCCGTGAAAGAGCAGCCAGTTGGCCGCGGGGGAACGTCCCACGTAGACGAACTGGTCCTCGGCCTCGTGGAAGAGGATGCCGTCTCCGATCACGTGCCCGGAGGGCGTCGTCGGGACATATTGCTTGGCCCTGTTCACCGGGAAGGTGGCCACCGAGTTGATCGCGGTGTCGGAGATCAGTCTCAACGCATCGGGGCCCTTGATGAACAGGTTGTCCATGTGGTGGGACTGGTCGTACAGCACGGCGGTCTCCCGCCAGGCCCGGACCTCGCTGCGCCAGTTGGTGAATTCCGGTGCCACCACCGGGTAGACGTAGGCGCCGATCTGCGAATTGCGCAGCAGTTCCACCGTATTGCCGGCCTGGTCCAGGACGTCCTGCAGGTTCTGTGCACTCATGATTCCCCTATCCCCGCCGGCCGGGGGCCGGCGTCTCTTCCATGCCTCCATTGGCCGTAGGCATGCTGTGCGGTTTCGGGGCGGCAGGGGAACCGGCGTCTCTTAACGGCCGGGGTCCTCGGCCGCCCGCGTGATGGCATCGGCGACGCTCTTGAGGTGCTTATCCATGGCTGCGGCGGCCCGTTCCGGGTCCTTGGCGCAAACAGCGTCCACAATCTCCAGGTGTTCGGGCAGCGAGACGGCCGGCCGCCCCGGCTGCATGGCCAGCCGGAACTGGAAGCGGACGCTCTGGCCGCGCAGGCGCGCGATCAGTGCGGCCGCCGTTTCGTGCCGGCTCAGTTCGACGACCCGGCGGTGCAGGGTCTTGTTCAGGTCCGAATATCTCAGCAGCTCCCCGGCGGCCACGGCCCGGCTCATGGCCTCGCCCAGGGCCCGCAGTTCCTGCACGTCCTCGTCGGTGACCTGTTCGGCGGCCTTGGCCGCGCAGATGGCTTCCAGGGCGGCGCGGACCTCGGTGATTTCCACCGCTTCCTCCACCGCGACCGCGCGCACCCGGGCGCCCCGGTTCTGGATGCGCTCCACCAGCCCCTCCAGCGTCAGCTCCGCCAGCGCCGCCCGGACGGTGGCCCGGCTGGCATGGAACTCGGCGCAGATATCCGCCTCCACCAACCGCTGGTTGGGCACGAGTTCGCCCCGGTCGATCGCCCTTTTCAGCCCGGCGACGACGGCGGCCGGGTCGGTTGATCGGGGTGCGGCAGTTTGGCTGGCGGTGCTCACGGGAGGCTGCTCCATGCTTGGATAGTGTGCTGACGAAGTTGTTGCCAATAACCTAGCCCATCGGTTCTGAGTGCGTGTCCGGCACCTCGACGGGCGGTGTGCCGTGGGTATGGAAGGTCGAGATGGTCTGCATCCCCCAGGCCTGGCCCTTCTTCCGTTCCGTCTCGGTCCAGACCACCGGTTCCCAGTCCGGTGCCAGCAGGAGCCGCGCGCCGGCGTTGGCGAACTCGATGCGGTTCCCGCCCGGCTCGTAGACGTAGAGGAAGAACGTCTGGTTGATGGTGTGCTTGTGCGGACCGGACTCGATGTGGATGCCGTTCTCCAGGAAGATGTCGGCGGCCTTGAGGATGTCTTCACGGGTGTCCGGGGCGAAGGCGATGTGGTGCAGGCGGCCGGAGGCGCCCAGGTGGTCGGCCGAGTAGACCAGGTCATAGGACTTCTGGCCGAACCGGAACCAGTGGGCGGCCGTGCGTCCGTTGTCCAGCCGGATCAGTTCGCTGTCCTTCAGGCCCAGGACGTCGGCCGAAAACTTCGCGTTCTCCTCCACGTTGGCCGCCAGGTAGTTGATGTGGTCCAGCCGGCGGGCGTTGACCCCGTGGCCGGGGAACCGGGACGCTTGGTTCTTCAGGGCCGGCTTGTCGTCCGTGGCCCGGTACCACTCAGTCTCGTAGTAGACGGACATCGGGTGGCCGTCCGGGTCCGTGAAGTGGAACGACGGCCCGACGCCGAATTCACCGTCCCGCCACTCCCCGCCCTGCCCGGACTCCTGGATCGAAGCCACCAGCCGGTCCAGCGCCTCGGGTGAGGCCGCCCGGTGCGCGACCAGTCCGACGCCGGAGGCCTGCCGCGGGGTGAGCTTGATGCTCCAGTTTTCGTAGTCGTCCCAGGTGCGCAGGAAGACCGAGTCTCCGGCGCGGGCGGCCTCCCGCATGGCCAGCAGGTCGTTGAAGAACCAGTAGCTCTCGTCGAACTTGTCAGTGAACAGTTCGATGTTGCCCAGGTGGGCGATGTCGCGGTGCTGGGGTGTCATGGTCTTCCTTCATTTCGGTTACGGGGCCACCCGGTCTCGGGGAAAGACGGTGCCGTCGAACAGCTTCCGCGCCGTCCGCAGCACCGTGGAGGACGTGGTGGTGATGCCGGCGGGACGCTCGGCCAGTTCCGCGCCGACGTCCAGGTAGCCGGTGGGGTGCTCGAGTCGGAGCGGCCTTCCGCCGGCGGGGAGCCGGGCCAGTTCGTGTCCGACGGCGTTCGGCAGTTGGATGCCGGCCGCCACGGTGGTGGCGCCGAGCACGCCGATGGACGTGTGGCAGCGCACCGGCAGGAAGCTGCGGGTGTTGACCGTGCCCCCGTTCCGCGGCGCGGAGAGCAGCACCAGCTTCGGCACGGTCTTGCCGGACACGTCGCCCATGCCCATCAGCTTCGCCGCCTCAATCCGGATCCGGGCCAGCCGGTCCGCCAGGGCGGTGTCGGCTTCCAGCTCGGCCGGGTCCTCGTAGCCGGTGACCCCGAGATCGGCCGCGCGCAGCAGGACCGACGGCATGCCGTTGTCCACGCAGGTAACGTCGACGCCGTCCGCCACGTCCGCCTCCTGCCCGGTGGGCAGCAGCGCCCCGGTGGAGGAGCCGGCGGTGTCGGCAAAGTCCAGGGTGACCGGGGCGGCGGTACCGGGCACCCCGTCGATGGCCGCGTCCCCGCGGTAGTCCACCCGGCCGCCGGGCGTCGGGAAGGTGGCCGTGGCCCTGCTGTCTGTATTCACCATCCGGATGCGCACCGCCGTCGTGCTTTCCTGCGCCCGAAGCAGGCCGCGTTCGACGGCGAAGGGTCCGACGCCGGCGAGGATGTTGCCGCAGTTCTGGCTGTCCGTGACCGTCGCCTCGTCCACCGCGACCTGCAGGAACAGGTAGTCCACGTCGGTCTCTTCGCCGGCCGACGGCGAGATGACCGCCACCTTGCTGGTCAGCGGGTGGGCCCCGCCGATGCCGTCGATCTGGCGGGCGTCCGGGCTGCCCATGATCCGCAGCAGCAGGTCGTCGCGGTCGCCGCTGTGAGCCGGCAGGTCCGCGGCCAGGAAGTAGGCGCCCTTGGACGTGCCGCCGCGCATCAGCATGCAGCGGACGCCGTAGTCGTAGTCCCCGCCGGCTCCGGAAGGGGCGTCCGCGCCCAGGGGCCGGGCGTCGCCGTCGTGCTCAGCCGTCATAGTCTTCGGCCGCCACGTACTGAACGCCGAGCTTCTCCAGCACCGGCCGCAAGCCGTAGTAGTCCAGGCCCAGCGTCCCCTCCTGGAACCGGGACCGGGTCTTTTCCTCCTTGTCCAGGCGCGCCTGCGAAGCCTCGACCGCCGCCGGTGCTTCCAGTCGCGGCACGCAGACCACGCCGTCGTCGTCGGCCACGATCACGTCGCCGGGCCGGACAGCGACCCTTCCCAGGGTGATGGGGACGTTGACCGCCCCGGCGCTCGCCTTCACCGTGCCCTGGGCGTGGACGGCGGCGGACCAGGCGGGAAAGCCCATCGCCTGCAGTTCGGCCACGTCGCGCACCCCGGTGCTGGTGACCACGCCGCGGACGCCGCGGTACTGCAGGGCTGTGGCGAACAGTTCGCCGAACAGGCCGTCGGTGCATTCGGACGTGGTGGTGACCACCAGCATGTCCCCGGGGCGGCACTGCTCAATGGCCGCGTGGACCATCAGGTTGTCGCCGGGCCAGCAAAGCACCGTGACGGCGGTGCCGGCCACCCGGATGCCGGACTGGATCGGCCGGAACTGCGGTCCGGCCAGGCCGGTGCGGCCCATCGCCTCGTGGACCGTGGCGACGCCGAAGCCGGCGAGCGCGTTGGCGTCGGCCAGGTCGGCGCGGGGCGGGTTGGTGACGATGACGTTTTTCATGCCAGCGTGCCGGTCACTTGGGGGTAGTAGCGCATGTACGCCTCGCCCTTGGTGTCCGTGGGGAAGCCGAGGTTGGGCCCCGCGTTGCGTTTGACCTGCACGCCGCGGCGCGTGGCCAGGTCCGTGTAGTAGTCCCACATGTGCTGCTGCGCCGGCAGGCATTCCATCGCGGTGCGCTTGGCCGGGAAGGCCGCCGTGATGTCGAGCAGGACGTTGGGCTTGAAGTCGCTTTGCTCCGGCTGGTGCGGTTCGAAGAAGAACACCGGCGGGGCGCCCAGCGGGTCGCCGGGGGCGTCGTAGCCGATGGCCTGCGCCAGCACCCGCGCGTCCAGCGCCATCCGTGCCGCGGCCGGGTGGTCCCCGTTGTAGGGGTCGGCCAGCGGATGGGTCAGCACCACCGTGGGCTTGACCTCGCGGTAGATCCTGACCAGTTCATCCACCAGGTGCCGCGTGGGCACCAGCGGATAGTCGCCGGCGTCCAGGAAGCGGACCTCGGCGCCGAGCGCCGCGGCGGCGTTCTCCGCCTCCTGCCGGCGGATCGCCTTGATCTCTTCCAGTTCCTTGCCCTCGCGCCAGGCCTTGGCGGACTCGCCGCGTTCGCCGTAGGACAGGCACACGACGACGGCGCGTTCCCCGCGCTGTGCCGCGGCGGCGAT
>NZ_JBNHGF010000168.1:0-5796 GCF_059091005.1 Arthrobacter sp. Y3223164 | reverse complement strand
CCGTTCCCTTCGGCCGCCGCACCGTACCCCACCAGGTTCGCCTCGCGGCGCGGTTCCGGCGGGCTTCCCGCGGCCTTGGCACCGTCGTCGCCCTGCCCGGCGTCTTCCACCTCGATGGAGACGATCGGCTCGCCCACGCTGACCGTGGTGCCGGGTACCTCATGCAGGGTCCGGACCACGCCGGCGAACGGCGAGGGCAGCTCGACCACGGCCTTGGCGGTTTCCACCTCGCCCAGGATCTGGTTGAGCTGGACCGCGTCGCCCTCGGCCACGCTCCAGCTGACGATCTCCGACTCGGTGAGCCCTTCGCCCAGGTCCGGCAGTTTGAATACCTTGATCCCCACGGGTTCAGTCCTCCAGTCCGGTCAGCGAGTTGGGCCGGCCGAGCACCCGGTCCACGCCGTCAAGGATGCGATCCAGGTCCGGCAGATGATGCCGCTCCATCTTGGCCGGCGGGTACGGAATGTCCATCCCGGTGATCCGCACCGGCGCGTGTTCCAGATGATAGAAGCAGCGTTCGGTCAGGCTGGCCGCGATCTCCGCGCCGAGCCCGCCGGTCCTGGCCGCCTCGTGGGTGACCACCAGGCGGCCCGTTTTCCGCACGGAGGCCTCCACGGTGGGAAAGTCCAGCGGCGACAGCGAGCGCAAGTCAATGACTTCCACCGACACGCCGTCGTCCTCGGCGGCCTGCGCGGCCTCGCGTGCCGTCTGCACCAGCGCGCCGTAGGCCACCAGGGTCACGTCCGACCCGGGCACCTCCACCCGGGCGCTGCCCAGCGGCAGCGCGGACTCCAGCGCATTCTCGTCCACTTCGCCCTTGGTGTGGTACCGCCGCTTCGGCTCGAAGTAGACCACCGGATCGTCGGCGGCGATGGCCTGCTGGATCATTGTGCAGGCGTCCTGCGGGTTGGACACTGCCACCACCCGCAGACCGGACGTGTGGGTGAAATACGCCTCCGGGGATTCGGAGTGGTGTTCGGCCGCGCCGATGCCGCCGCCGAAGGGCACCCGGATGGTCAGCGGCATCTTGACCCGGCCGCGGGTGCGGTAGTGCAGCTTGGCTACCTGGCTGACAATCTGGTCGAACGCCGGGTAGATGAAGCCGTCGAACTGGATTTCGCACACGGGCCGGTAGCCCCGGTAGGCCATCCCGACGGCGGTGCCCAGGATCGCGGACTCGGCCAGCGGGGCATCGATCACCCGGTGGGCGCCGAAGTCCTTTTGCAGTTCGTCGGTAATGCGGAACACCCCGCCCAAGGCTCCGATGTCCTCGCCGATGATCACCACCCTGGGATCGTTTTCCAGGGCCTTGCGCAGCCCGGTGTTGATGGCGCGTCCAAACGTCATGGTGGTCATCAGCGGCCTCCCTCGGCAGCGTCGAACGAATCAAGATAGCGCTCGTAGTGCGCGCGCTGTTCTGCCAGCACGGGGTGCGGCGCCACGTAGACGTTCTCGAACAGTTCCAAGTCCGCCGGGTCGGCCATGCTCGTGCACCCGGCCCGCATCTCGGCCGCTGCCTGGTCGGCCGCGTCCCGGACCCGCTGTTGCAGGCCCTCGTCCAACAAGCCCTCGGCCGCCAGGTGGGCGGCCAGCCGGTCGATCGGATCGCGGCTCTTCCAGTCCTCCAGCTCGTTCGCGTCGCGGTAGCGGGTGGGATCGTCCGCCGTCGTGTGCGGTCCCATCCGGTAGGTGACCGCTTCGATGAAGGACGGGCCGCCGCCGCTGCGCGCGTGCTCCAGCGCCCGGCGGGTCACCGCCAGGCAGGCCAGGACATCGTTGCCGTCCACCCGGTAACTGGGAATGCCGAATCCGGGCGCCCGGTCGGAGAGTTTGCCCTGGGCCTGCAGTGACACCGGTTCGGAGATCGCCCACTGGTTGTTCTGGCAGAAGAAGATCACCGGCGCCTGGAAGCTGGCGGCAAACACCATGGCCTCGTTCACGTCGCCCTGGCTGGTGGCGCCGTCGCCGAAATACGTCACCGCCACGGCGTCGTCGCCGTCGAACTTGACCGCCATGGCGTAGCCGGTGGCGTGCAGCGTTTGCGCGCCGATGATGACCTGCGGGGTGGCCATGTTGATCTCGTAGGGGTCCCAGCCGGAGGGCCTGTTGCCGCGCCAAACGCGGATCATGTCGGTCAGGTCCACGCCGCGGCAGTACGCGACGCCGTTTTCCCGGTAGCTGGAGAAGACGAAGTCGTCCTTGCGCAGGGCGCGGCCGGAACCGATCTGGGCCGCTTCCTGCCCCAGCAGCGGCGGCCACAAGGCGAGCTCCCCCTGCCGCTGCAAGGCGGTGGCTTCCTGGTCCAGGCGGCGGACCACCACCATGTCCTGGTAGAGGCCGGCGAGTCGGTCGCCGTCGATATCCTCCAGCCAGGGGTCGAACTCCCCGCTGGGGGCCCGCGTGCCGTCCGGCGCGAGCAGTTGGATGTAGCTTTCCTGGTTATGCGGACCGGCCGGGTCCGTGCCTGGTAAGGACACTTGCGACACTCCCTTTGCGTCTTCAGGGCCGGGAAGTCTTGTGGACGTCCCGGCGCCGGACAGCCCCGCCTGCACCTTTGCCCGCGGTTGATTGTGACACTACTCACATCCGGCAAGTAGCGCAACGTTCCGGACAAAAACTGAGCAGAATGCCCTGTCGGGGCCGGGCAGGTCGTGCTAGTCTGCGCATTATGCGGAATCTGGACGGCACCGACCTGCGGTTACTGGCAGCCCTGACGCAGGATCCGCGCCGGACGGTCGTGGCCCTGGCGCAGATCCTGGGCCTGTCCCGCAACACGGTGCAGGCGCGCATGGCCCGGCTGGAAAAGGACCAGGTGTTCCTGTCCTTCGACCGGCGGATCAATCCCGCCGCCGTGGGATATCCGCTCGCGGCCTTCATCCACATCCACGTGCACCAGCCGAAACTGCAACAGATCACCGACGAGCTGGCCCGCATTCCGGAAGTACTCGAAGCGATCGGCATCACCGGCCAGGCGGATATTCTTGCCCGCGTCGTCTCCGAGGGCGCCGAGGACCTGTTCCGCGTCAACGGCAAGATTCTGGCGATCGACGGCGTGGAGCGGACCGACACGTCGCTGGCCATGCACGAACTGATCCCGTTCCGGATGGAACCGCTGCTCTCCCGCGGGGCCCCGGCAACCGGCTAGCTGTCAGGCCGGGTGCTGCTGCCCGCGCTGAGCACCCGGGATGGGAAGATCATTTCCGGACCCGTGCGCCTGGCTCATGCCCGCTGATCCCGAGCGCCCGCAACAGTGCGGGCCCGGCATCCATCCACCGGGCCCGCAGTGTTATCTGTGGCGGCGCGTTGCAGCAGGCGCGCGCCGCCGTCGTCGCATCAGTGAACCGTGGCCTTCTCCGCGCCGACGCCGGTGAGCGAGCGGACCTCCATTTCGGCCTGCTTGGACGCGTCCTCGCGGTTCTTGTCCAGCACGGTTCCCAGCCAGCCCAGGAAGAACGCGAGCGGGATGGAGACGATGCCCGGGTTGTTCAGGCCGAAGATGGCGAAGTCCGCCCCGGGGATCATCGACGTCTCCTTTCCGGAGACCACCGGGGAGAACACGATCAGGACGATGGCCGCGCCCAGGCCGCCGTACATGCTCCAGACCGCACCCTGGGTGGTAAAGCGCTTCCAGAACAGCGAGTAGACGATGGTGGGCAGGTTGGCCGAGGCGGCCACGGCGAACGCCAGCGCCACCAGGAAGGCCACGTTCTGGCCCTGGGCGCCGATGCCGCCGAGGATGGACACGACGCCGATGACCACTACGGTGCGGCGGGCCACCCTGACCTCGCCGGCCGAGTCGACCTGTCCCTTGCGCACCACGTTCGCGTAGATATCGTGCGCGAAGGAGGCGGCCGCGGTGATGGTCAGGCCGGCCACCACCGCCAGGATGGTGGCGAAGGCGACTGCGGAGATCAGCCCTAGCAGCACAGGGCCGCCGAGCGCGAAGGCCAGCAACGGTGCGGCGGAGTTGACCCCGCCCGGAGCGCTCTTGATGGCTTCCGGGCCGATCAGCGCCGCGGCGCCGTAGCCCAGCACCAGGGTGAACAGGTAGAACGCGCCGATCAGCCAAATGGCCCAGACCACGGACCGGCGGGCCTCCTTGGCCGTCGGCACGGTGTAAAAGCGCATCAAAACGTGCGGCAGGGCCGCGGTGCCCAGCACCAGGGCCAGCGCCAGCGAGATGAAGTCCAGCTTGGACGCCTCCGAGACGCCGTACTGCAGGCCCGGGTTGAGCAGCTCGGGGTTGCCGGCGGTTTCCACGGCGGCACCCAGCAGTTCGGACAGGTTGAAGCCGTGCAGTGCCAGCACCCACACGGTCATGATGAACGCACCGGCGATCAGCAGGCAGGCCTTGATGATCTGGACCCAGGTGGTGCCCTTCATGCCGCCAACCAGTACGTAGAGGATCATCAGTGCGCCGACGACGGTGATCACCAGAGACTGTCCCAGCCTGGAGTCGATGCCGATCAGCAGCGAGACCAGGGCGCCGGCTCCGGCCATCTGCGCCAGCAGGTAGAAAAAGCACACGGCCAGTGTGGTGATGGCCGCGGCAATCCGCACCGGGCGCTGCCGCAGCCGGAAGGACAGGACATCGGCCATGGTGAACTTGCCGGTGTTGCGCAACAGCTCGGCCACCAGCAGCAGGGCCACCAGCCAGGCCACCAGGAAGCCGATCGAGTACAGGAAGCCGTCGTACCCGTTGATCGCGATCGCGCCGCAGATGCCCAGGAACGACGCCGCGGAGAGGTAGTCGCCGGCAATGGCGGTACCGTTCTGACCGCCGCTGAAGGACCGGCCCGCCGCATAGTAGTCGGCCGCGGTCTTGTTGTTCCGGCTGGCCCGCAGCACCACCACCAGGGTCACGCCGACAAACAGGGCGAAGATCAGGATGTTGATCCAGGTGGAATCCTTGATGTCGTCCGCCGTGACGGCCAGCGGAATGTTCACGGCATGCCTCATTTGGTGTCCTCCGGTAGGCCGACGCCCTCGTTTTCGAGGCTGTGGCGGATGTCAGTGGCGATCGGGTCCAGCTTCTTGTTCGCGTAGCGGACGTACCAGGTGGTGATGGCGAAGGTGCTCACGAACTGCAGCAGGCCCAGTACCAGGCCGACGTTGATGTTGCCCCACAGCTTGGTGGACATGAATGCGTGCGCATAGTCGGCCAGCAGCACATAGGCGAAGTACCACAGCAGGAAGGCCACGGCCATCGGGAACACAAACGAACGGTGGCGCCTGCGGAGTTCGGTGAACTCCGGACTGCTCTGGACCACCTGGAAGTCCACGGCCGCGGCGGTGCCGGCGTCCGGGTTCGGGTCGTTACCCATCTTTTCCTCCTCATCGGGAACACGCAGGGTGTGACTGCGATCACTCTGCTAGCTCTCGGTCCCCGTGGCCAGCAGCCCGGCGGCGCGCATCGCCCAACGGTCCACCGGCTGCGGTGAACGGCGCTCCCCTGCGCCGAGCTGCATTCGGCCGTTCGGCCCTGCGGCTAGGCTGGAGGGCATGCTCAGCCCGGCCGTGGACATCGCGCTCATCGCCGCCCTGGCCGTGGTGGCGGTGGCGGTGATCGCGCTGGTGGGCTTTAAACTGACCCGCTCCCACCGGGACCTGGGCTCCGAGGCCGACCGCGCAACTTACGCCACGCTGCATACCGCGGGGCTCGCGGGCCAGTACCTGCGTTCCGGGCTGACGCCGGCCGGCGCCGGCAAGGCGAGCAAGCACCTGCGCGGCCTGTTGGGCTCCGAGGTGCTGGTGTTGACCGGGTTGGAGGACGTGCTCGGCTGGGACGGCGCCGGC
>NZ_JBNHGF010000167.1:0-5803 GCF_059091005.1 Arthrobacter sp. Y3223164 | reverse complement strand
CCGGGTGTGGACCGCCTGCCGGGCGGCCAGTTCCACGTTGCCGCCGGCTGCGAGCGCCGTGACCTCGAAGCGTTCCGGGGCCGCGTCCACGACGTCGATCCCCTGCGTGCCGATCGAACCCGTGGAACCCAGCAGCACTACCTTGCGTCGGGCGGGAAGCGGGGCGGCGCGGGGCGGATCTCGGAACTCCATGCGCTCAATTATCCAGCACGGGCGGTCCGCCCGCCGAGCACGGGCTGAGTGGCGTCCACGTTACCCCTTGGCTTCGAGATCACCGGTTGTACGGGGTGATCTCGAAGCCAACCCCTGACCTGGTGTGGAGATCATCCTCTACGGCGCGTAATCCCGACGACAACTCCTGGCCGGACGGGCTGCTCCTCACCGGCCCGGCCAGCCACCAGTGCAGGGAAAATCTGCCGGTGCAGGGTTTGTGGGCCCTGCACCGGCAGCGGAACCCTGCACCGGCGTCGATGTCAGCCTGTGGCTCCGAGACCAGCCGCTCCCGTCGAACGCCGGAGCGCTGACCCCGGCCACCAAGGTACCCGGCTTCGACGGCAACCCCTGACCTCCGGGGACAGGGGTTGCCCATAATCGCTCCCACCCCTTGGCGCTCCCCCGGCGAGCGCGGCATCGCCGACTGTGGCGAGCCATCGCCGCCACCGGCTACCCCTGCTTGACCGCCAACACGTTGCAGGAGGCGCCCAGCAGGATGGTTTGCGCCGTGGAACCCATCACCAGCTTGCCTATCGGCGTGCGGTTGCGCACCCCGATGACGATCAGGTCCGCCCCGGACTCTTCGGCGGCGTCGAGCACGTCGTCGGCGGCCAGCCCGTCCGAAATGCCGTGCCTGATACTGAAATCGACGCCGGCCCCCGCCAGGACCGACTCCAGCCGGGTAACGTCGGCGGCGTCCGCATAGGTTGGGTCCACCAACCGGTCGGCCCGGGTGGTGTTGACCACCAGCAGCTTCGCCGAACGGCGGCCGGCCTCGTCGATGGCGGCGGCCAGTGCGGCGTCGCCCAGGGCGTTGGGAACATACCCCACCACTATCGTCGTCATGCGCTGACCTCCTTGCCTTGGGGGTTCTCGTCGTCGAGCATCGCCGATTCCATCACGCGCTGGCGCTTCTTCATCCAGAAGGACAGCGCGAAGATGACGACCAGGGCGATGTAGATGCCCGCCGAGATCGGAGTGGAAACCAACGCCATCGGATCACCCTGGGAGATGGCCAGCGAACGCCGCAGCTGGCTCTCGAAGATCGGGCCCAGGATCATGCCCACCACGAGCGGGGCGATCGGGTAGCCGTACCGGCGCATGAAGAAGCCCAGCACGCCCACCACCAGCAGCACGAACACGTCGACCGGGGTGAAGTTCACCGAAAACGCACCCATGGCCGCGAAGACCAGGATGCCGGCGTAGAGGTACGGCCGCGGGATCTGCAGGATCTTCACCCAGATGCCGACCAGCGGCAGGTTCAGGACCAGCAGCATCAGGTTGCCCACGTAGAGGCTGGCGATCAGTGCCCAGACCAGGGCGCCCTCGACCTCGAACAGCAGCGGCCCGGGCTGGATGTTGTAGCGCTGGAAAGCCACCAGCATCATCGCCGCCGTCGCCGTCGTCGGAATGCCCAGCGTCAGGAGCGGGACCAGCACGCCGGCCGCGGCCGCGTTGTTGGCCGACTCCGGCCCGGCCACGCCTTCGATGGCGCCGCGCCCGAATTGCTTCTTGCGCGCGCCCCTGGCCAGTTTCTTCTCGGACGCATAGGACAGGAAGGTGGCCACGTCGGCGCCACCGGCCGGCATCGTGCCGATCGGGAAGCCGATGAACGTCCCGCGCAGCCACGGCTTCCAGGACCGCCGCCAGTCCTCCTTCTTCATCCACGACGTCCAGCCGCCGGTCACCGGGATGACCTTGACGGGCCCGTGCCGCAGCCGGGACGCCACGTACAGCGCCTCGCCCAGCGCGAACAGCCCCACGGCCACCAGCACCACGTCGATCCCGTCCGCCAGGAACGGGCTGCCGAAGGTGTAGCGCTGCTGGCCGGTCATCAGGTCCACGCCCATGAACGCCATGAACAGTCCCAGCCCCAGCGAGGCCAGGCCGCGCAGCACCGAGGCGCCCAGCAGCGCGCCGACGGTCAGGAACGCCACGACCATCAGGGCGACATATTCCACCGGACCGATTTGCACGGCGAACGCAGCCACATAGGGCGCCACGAAACTCAGCAGCACCGTGGCGACCGTGCCGGCGATGAAGGAGCCGATTGCCGCCGTCGCCAGCGCCGCGGCACCGCGGCCGGCTTTGGCCATCCGGTTGCCCTCGAGTGCGGTGACGATGGAGGCGGATTCACCGGGCGTGTTCAGCAGGATCGACGTGGTCGAGCCGCCGTACATGCCGCCGTAGTAAATGCCGGCGAAAACGATGATCGCCGCGGTCGGCTCGAGGCTGTAGGTGATCGGCATCAGCAGGGCAACGGTCATCGCCGGCCCGATACCCGGCAGCACGCCCACCGCCGTTCCGACCAGGACGCCGCCCAGGGCGTACAGGAGGTAGATCGGCTGCATCGCCACGGAGAAGCCCTCCAGGAGGGCGTAGAAGTTATCCATTCAGGAACGGCACCCCTTCGAGCACGCCGGCAGGCAGCGAGACGCCGAGGAGCCCGGCGAACGCGAACTGCAGCAGCAGCGCCATGACTACCCCGACCACGGCCGCACGCCACAGCGGCTTGGCGCCGAGCGCCCACGCGGCGCCGACGAACAGCACCGCAGCGGCAACCGGCCAGCCCAGCGGCACGATCAGGAAAATATGAACGACGACGGCGCCCGCCATCTTGGCGACGGTCAGCCAGTCCGTCTTGACATCCGGATCGATGTCTTCGCCCTCTTCGGCCTCGCCGGTGACGCCGCGCAGCAACTGCACGATCAGGCCGGCACCGACGGCCACCAGCAGGCCGGAGACGATGTACGGCAGCGCCCGGGGCCCGATGTCGCTGGCCGCGTCGGGCGTTTCGATCCCCGCCCCGGCCACGAACCCGACGATCCCGATGCTCAGGATCACGGCCGCGAAGATTATTTCTCCGAGCGGCTTGCCCGGGGCGGCAGTGCCGCCCCGGACCGCTCCAGTAGTGGAAGAGGCCATGGTTACTTCACGAGACCGATATCCGTCAGGGTCGCGGTGACTGTCTTGATGTCCTCCGTCAGGAAGCTCTCAAATTCTTCGCCGGCCAGGAACGCGTCGCCCCAGTTGTTGGTGGACAGGGTTTCCTTCCACGCATCGGTGTCGTGCAGTTCGGTCATCAGTGCCGTGAGCTTCTCCGCCTGGGCATCGTCGATAGACCCGGGAGCCACGACGCCGCGCCAGTTGGTGAGCACCACGTCCATGCCCTGCTCCTTCAGCGGCTTGACCTCGGGCAACTGCGGCGCCGCCTCCGGGCCGGAGACCGCCAAGGCGCGCAGCTTGCCGGCCTTGACCTGCTCCGCGTACTCCCCCACGCCGGAGATGCCGGCCGAGACCTTGTTGCCCAGCAGCGCCGCCAGCGATTCCCCGCCACCGGAGTACGGGATGTAGTTCAGGCTGTCGGCGCCGATTCCGGCTTCCTTCAGCATGAGGCCGGCCAGGATGTGGTCGGCGCCGCCGGCGGAGCCGCCGGTGATGGAGACGCCCTTGCCCTTGGCCTTGACGTCGGCGATCAGGTCGTCGATCGTCTGGTACGGCGAGTCGGCGGGAACAACGACGACGAGCGGCTCTTCAGTGAGCCGGGCGATCGGCGTGGTGTCTTCGATCCGGTTTTTCGACTTGTTGGTTTCCACGGCCCCGACCATGACGTACCCCATCACCATCAGGGTGTCCGGGTTCTGTTCGGTGGCCAGCTTCGCCAGCCCGTTGGTGCCGCCGGCGCCGCCGATGTTGACCACCGAGGCGCTGGAAACCAGGTCGTTTTCCTGCAGATCCTTTTGGATGGCGCGGCCGGTCTGGTCCCAGCCGCCGCCCGGGTCTGCCGGGACAATGATGTTGAGCTTGTCGATGCCGGCTTCTTCGGCACCGCCCCCGCCGCCACTAGTGGAGCCGCAGGCTGCCAGGACCAGGGCGGATGCTGCCGCGGCGGCCACCAGGGCCGAGCGGCGTCTCATCGTACGGTCGAGCTTCATGTAGGTTCTTCCTCCTCCAACCGGCGTGATGGGCATCACCATGCCGTGCGCCCCAGCGTAGGGGCCGGCCCGGCGCGCGGGAAGAATGGGGTCATTGTGGCCGTATTGGTCATTGTGGTCACAACCGCGCCCCGCGCCGAGGCACCAGATGACGGCTGCAAAGTGGCGCAGCTAACAGCATGAGAAAATGGTGGTGTGTTCCAATCCCTGTCGCTGCGGACCCAGCTGTTTGTGCTGCAGCTGTCCATCCTGCTCGCCGTCGTGCTGGTGGCCGGCTCGGTCGCCATTTCGATGCAGGAGCAGCAGATCCGCGACGCCTATGAGGGACGGATGATCGGCGTGGCACGTTCGGTGGCGCAACTGCCGTCCATTGTGGACGCCTTCGACGACGAAGACCCCAGCGAGACCATCCAGCCGATCGCCGAGCTCATCGCGCAGTCCACGGGCGTGACCTATGTGGTGGTCACGGACGACCGCGGGATCCGCTACTCACACCCGAACCCGGCATTGATCGGGCAGATGGTTTCCACGGACCCGTCGATCCCGTTGTCCGGCGAGACGTTCGTCGGCAGGCAGACCGGCACGCTGGGCGAGTCGTGGCGGGTGAAGGTGCCCGTCTATGACCGGTCGGGCGGAACCGTGATCGGCACGGCGTCGGTCGGCACCTTGGAATCAACGCTGCGCGATGACCTCAACGACGACTTGCCCGTTCTGCTGGCCTGGCTCATCGCGGCGGCACTGGTCGGATCGGCCGGCGCGATCTACATCTCGCGGCTGGTGTGGCGGCGGATCTATCAGCTCGAGCCGGAGGAGATCGCCGCCCTGCTCGAAACGCGCGACGCGATGCTGCACGGCATCGGCGAGGGCGTGGTCGCCGTCGACGACCGCGGGCGCATCGCCTTGCTCAACGATGAGGCGAAACGCCTCCTGGAGGTCTCCGATGCCGCTTTGGGCCAGCCAGCCACCACCATCCTGGAACCGGAGCTGGCAGCAATGCTCGCGGCCACCGGCGGCGCCGACGAAACGGTCCTCGCCGGCGAACGGGTGCTGCTGGCCCGGGCCAATGCGGCCACCGTGGACTCGCGCCGCGTGGGCAGCGTCCTCATCCTGCGTGACCGCACCGAACTGCACCAGCTGCTGCAGGATTTGGACGGCGCACGGGATGTCACCCAGGCCCTGCGTGCCCAGGCGCACGAATTTTCCAACAAGATGCATGTGATCTCCGGCCTGCTGGAACTGGGCCGCGCGCAGCAGGCGGTGGACTTCATCTCGCGCTCCGGCCACGGCGGGTCGGTGGTGGCGGGCGAACTGGCCCCGGGCATCACGGACCCTGACGCGGCCAGCCTGCTGATGGCCAAGACCACCATCTGCGACGAAAAGGACATCAGGCTGCTCATCGATCCGGCATCCGAGCTCGCCCCGGACGGCACCACCGATGCGGTCACGGTGCTCGGGAACCTGATCGACAACGCCATCGAAGCCGTGGGGATGCAGGGAACCATCACCGTCGCCATCGCCAGCGGCCCGGCCGGCTGCACCATCACGGTCGCCGACGACGGCCCCGGCATCCCGGCGGAGGAATACCACCGCATCTTCGAGCCCGGCGTCTCGGGCAAGGAGGCCGCGCTGCCGGGCAGCCGGGGGTTCGGCCTCGC
>NZ_JBNHGF010000166.1:0-5820 GCF_059091005.1 Arthrobacter sp. Y3223164 | reverse complement strand
GCGCCGTCGTTATTGAAGCCCATCCGGTTGATCACGGCGCGGTCCTCGACCAGCCGGAACAGCCGGGGCTGCGCGTTGCCCGGCTGCGCGCTCCCGGTGATGGTGCCGACCTCCACCGCGCCGAAACCCAGGTCGGCCAGCGCCTCGATGCCGAAACCTTCCTTGTCGAAGCCCGCGGCCAGGCCGAACGGCGAGGGGAAGGTCAGGCCCAGCGCCGCGGTGGCCAGGGACGGATCCGGGCGCGTGACGCGGCGCAGCACTGCCCCTGCCCCGCACCGGTGCGCGGCACGGATGAGCTGGAAACCGATTCGGTGGGCACGCTCGGCGTCCATCCAGGAGAACGCGGCGCGGAAGAAGGCGGGGTAGAGGCGCATGGTCCTAGTTTTCCGTGCGGAGGCCGCCGCACCAAACCGTGTCCACCCGGCGATAACATGGGGGCAGCAACCGGACAGAGAGGAAGGACCACGTGGCGACGGCAGCCGACTGGCAAGAAGACATCCTCGGCCCGGAGTTCGAGTCCACGGTCCTGCAAGTGCCGGCCCCCGGCGGGCGGGAGCAGCGGGCGACGCTGATCCGCTACCTGCCGCACTCCCCGCAGCGCTCCCCCGGCGGGCACGCCGTCCTGTATGTGCACGGTTGGAGCGACTATTTCTTCAACACGGAACTGGCGGAGTTCTGGCACCGCCAAGGCGTGGCGTTCTTTGCGCTGGACCTGCACCATCACGGACGCAGCCTGCGGGAGGGGGATCCGGCGGGCTTCGTGACGGACCTGCGCCAGTACGAGGACGAGATTTCGCTGGCGCTCGATCTGATCCGTGAGGAACGCGGCCAGTCGGAGACGAAGATCACACTGATGGGACACTCCACCGGAGGGCTGGTGGCGGCCCTGTGGGCGGCGGAACACCCGGGCGAGCTGCGCGCCCTGGTCCTGAACAGTCCCTGGCTGGAAATGCACGGCAGCTCCCTGGTCCGGCGAGCCGCCGGCGCGGTGCTGGACCCCTTGTCCCGGCTCAAGCCGGAAACCGAGATCAAACTGCCGGTCCGGGGCTTCTACTACCGCAGCATCAGCCGCACCGCCGAGGGCGAATGGGATCTGGACCCCAGGCTGCGGCCGCCGGAGTCCTTCCCCGTGCGCGCCGGTTGGCTCAGCGCCATCTGGGAGGGACAGTCGAAGGTCGCGAAGGGGCTGAAGCTCGAGATCCCGGTGCTGGTGATGTCTTCGACGCGCAGCATGAACGGCTCGGTCTGGCACGAGGACATGAGGAGCACCGACGTGGTGCTGGACATCCGCACCATGACCGAGCGGGCGGTCCGGCTGGGATACAGCGTCTCCATCGAGCAGGTGCATGACGCCCTGCACGACGTGTTCCTCTCCCGCACCGACGTGCGGCGGGACGCCTATGCCCGGCTGCAGCGCTGGGCGCAGGCCTACGTGTTGCAGGACGACCGGACCGAGGACCTTACGGACACCCAGCAGCGGTAGTACGGCCGCCGCGGTTGCAACCGGCTAGGCCCCGCCGGCCGCGGCGGCGTCCACCGCTCCCCCGTACCGCCGGTCGCGGCGGGCGTAAATGTCGATGGCTTCCCAAAGGGTGCGGCGGTCCACATCGGGCCAGAGGGTATCCATGAACACCATCTCCGCATACGCGGACTGCCACAGCATGAAGTTGGAGAAACGCTGCTCCCCCGACGTCCGCAGGAACAGGTCGACGTCCGGCAGGTCCGGCTCGTCGAGGTAGCGCTGCACGGTCTTTTCCGAGACCGACGACGCCCGCAGCCGTCCGGCCGCAACGTCGGCGGCGATGGCGGCGGCGGCATCGGCAATTTCCGCCCTCCCGCCGTAGTTCACGCACATGGTCAGGGTGCAGGTGGAGTTTCCGGCCGTCTGTCGCTCGGCGACCTCCAGTTCGTTGACCACCGACTTCCACAACCGGGGCCGGCGGCCGGACCAGCGGATCCGCACCCCCCAATCGTCGAGCTGGTCGCGCTGGCGGCGCAGCACATCCCGGCTAAAGCCCATCAGGAAGCGGACCTCTTCCGGGGACCGCTTCCAGTTCTCGGTGGAAAAGGCATACACGCTGACGTGTTTGACCCCGATTTCGATCGCGCCGGCCATCACGTCCAGCAGGGCCGCTTCCCCGGCGCGGTGCCCCTCGGTCCGCGGCAGCCCGCGCTGGTTCGCCCAGCGGCCGTTGCCGTCCATCACGATGGCCACGTGTTCCGGGACCAGCGCCGGAGGCAGGGCGGGCGGTTTGGCGCCGGAGGGATGCGGCCATGGCTGCTGCGGTTGCCGGGAAATCGGGGTCACACTCGCTCCACATGCTTGAGGGATTTCAGGGTTCGTTCAAGGTGCCACTGCAGGTAACTGGCCACTAGGCCGGCGGCCTCACGGCGCGGGCCGGCGGCGGAGGCGTCCGCTGCCGGCCAGTCTCCGGAGAGCAGGGCGGCGAGCAGCTGCATCGTTTCCGGTGCGGGCGAGGCCGACCCGGGCGGACGGCAGTCGTGGCATACCGCGCCGCCCAGCGGAGCGGCAAAGGCGGTATGCGGCCCCTGGGCGCCGCACCGGGCACACTGGTCGAAGCTCGGGGCCCAGCCCGCCGTCGCAAGCGCCCGCAGCAGGTAGGAATCCAGGATCAGCTCGGGCGCGTGCACGCTGCGGCTGAGCGCCGAGAGCGCGCCGATGACCAGCCCGTACTGCGCTCCTGCCGATTCGCCGTCGACGTCGGTGAGTTTTTCCGCCGTCTCGCAGATGGCGGCGGCGGAGGTGTACTTGGTGTAGTCGGCGGCGATGTCCCGCCCGTACGGCCCGACCATCTGGGCCTGCGTAACGATGTCCAGGCTCCGGCCGGAGACCAGCTGCAGGTCCGCGACCATGAAGGGTTCCAGCACCGCGCCGAACTTGCTGCTGGTGCGGCGCACGCCTTTGGCAACCGCCCGGATCTGGCCGTGCTGCCTGGTGAGCAGCGTGATGATCCGGTCGGCCTCGCCGAGTTTGTGGGTCCGCAGGATGACGCCCTGGTCCCGGTACGTGCGGGAGGCGAAGGATCTGTTGGACACCGTCCCATTCTCCCACTAAAGCGGGCTCCCCCGCCGCGGCACGGCAGGGAAGCCCGCTGGACGGTTCCCTAGAGCGAGCCGGCGGCCTTGGCGCCTTCGTCGCGGATGGCGCGGTTCACCGCGGACACGACGGCTTTCAGGGAGGCCATGGTGGTGTTCGTGTCAATGCCGATGCCCCACAGCACCCGGTCGCCCACGGCACACTCCACGTAGGCGGCGGCCCGGGCGTTGCCGCCCTCGGAGAGCGCGTGCTCGGTGTAGTCCAGTACCCGCACATCCACGCCGTCCTGCCGGAAAATTTCCAGCAGCGCGGCGATCGGGCCGTTGCCTTCGGCCGTGCGGCGGCTCTGGACGCCGTCCACGCCCATGGTGGCGGTCAGCTGGAAGGAACCGTCATCGGCGCTGTCGGTCTTGACGGATCCCAGGGTGTAGTGGCCCCACCGGTTGTCCGGGGTCGGCAGGTACTCGTCGGTGAAGGTCTCCCACAGCTGCGCGGGGCTGACCTCGCCGCCCACGGTGTCCGTGCGCCGCTGGATGACGCCCGAGAACTCGATCTGGGCGCGGCGCGGCAGGTCCAGGTTGTGCTCGTGCTTGAGCAGGTAGGCCACGCCGCCCTTGCCGGACTGCGAGTTCACCCGGATCACGGCTTCATAGCTGCGGCCCAGGTCCTTCGGATCGACCGGCAGGTAGGGCACCGCCCAGACGAGTTCGTCCACCGTCTTGCCCTGGGCGTCCGCGTCGGCCTCCATGGCCTCGAAGCCCTTCTTGATGGCGTCCTGGTGGGAGCCGGAGAATGCGGTGAACACCAGGTCGCCGCCGTACGGGGAGCGTTCGGGCACCGGCAGCTGGTTGCAGTATTCGACGGTGCGGCGCACTTCGTCGATGTTGGAGAAATCGATCATCGGGTCGATGCCCTGGCTGAACAGGTTCAGCCCCAGCGTCACCAGGTCCACGTTGCCGGTCCGCTCGCCGTTGCCGAACAGGCAGCCCTCGATCCGGTCGGCGCCGGCCAGGTAGCCCAGTTCCGCCGCCGCCACCCCGGTGCCGCGGTCGTTGTGCGGGTGCAGGGAGAGGATCACGTTCTCGCGGTTGTTCAGGTTCCGCGACATCCACTCGATGGAATCGGCGTAGACATTCGGGGTGGCCATCTCCACCGTGGCCGGCAGGTTCAGGATGACGTTCCGGTCGGCGGAGATCTCGAAGACGTCGGTGACGGCGTTGCAAATGCGGGCCGCGAATTCCAGTTCCGTGCCGGTGTAGGACTCGGGCGAGTATTCGTAGGTGATCTCGGTGCCCTTCAGGCCCTCTTCATACTTCCGGCACAGCCGGGCGCCCTGCAAGGCGATGTCCACGATGCCGTCCTGGTCTTCCCGGAACACCACCCGCCGCTGCAGCACGGAGGTGGAGTTGTACAGGTGCACGATGGCGCGGCCGGCGCCGGCGATGGACTCGTAGGTGCGCTCGATCAGGTGCTCGCGGGACTGCGTGAGGACCTGGATGGTCACATCATCGGGGATCCGGTCGCCTTCGATCAGCTGGCGGACAAAGTCGAAGTCGGTCTGCGATGCGGACGGGAAACCGACTTCGATCTCCTTGTAGCCCATTTTCACCAGCAGGTCGAACATCTTGTGCTTGCGTTCGGGGCTCATCGGATCGATCAGCGCCTGGTTCCCGTCGCGCAGGTCCACGGCGCACCAGCGCGGGGCCTTCGTCATCACTTTGTCCGGCCAGGTGCGGTCGGGCAGTTCTACGGCGATCTGGTCCTGGAAGGGAATGTACTTATGGATGGGCATTCCGGAGGACTTTTGTGCGTTTCGCATTTTGGTGTGTGGCCTTTTCTCATGTGAGCTAATCGAAAAATTTTGGCCGGGCAACACAAACTCCGCAGCGAGGGTTCGGCCTGTCAAACAGTAGTTCGCGTGGCCTCGCCGCGGCAGCTAAGAAGGAGCATTCCTGCGCGCACAATTTCACACTAGCACGGTGCGTAGGATGTGAGGGAATAGATGAAAGCAACGAAGAAATGAGGCGCACATGAGCCGCTCCGGCATCGTGTTGTCCAACGTCGACCCGGCCGTCCGCCCGCAGGACGACCTCTTCCGGCACGTGAACGGGAAGTGGCTGGCGGAGACCGCCATACCCGACGACCGGGCGCTGGAAGGCTCCTTCACGGCCCTGCGCGACGCATCCGAAGAATCCGTGCGGGCCATCATCGAAGACGCCGCCGCGCACCCGGATCCCACCAGCCCGGCGGGTAAGATCGGCGTCCTCTACGCCGGTTTCATGGACACCGACACGGCCGAGGCCAAGGGCTTCTCGCCGCTGGCGGAGCAGTTCGCCGCGATCGCGAAGATTTCCGACCGGGACGGGCTGCGCGAGGCCATCGGGGCCTTCAGCCGCAGCGGCGCCGCGTATCCGCTCGCGTTCTTCGTCAACAACGACGCCGGCGACCCCACCCGCTACCTGATCTACCTGTACCAGGCGGGACTGGGCCTGCCGGACGAGGCGTACTACCGCGAGGACGACTTCGGCCCCATCCGCGAGGCCTACCGGGACTACGCCCGGAAGATGCTGCAACTGGCCGGCTTCGACCCGGTGCAGGCGGACGCGGCACTGGATCTGGAGCACAAGCTGGCGGCCGGCCACATGGACAAGGTCTCCTGCCGCGACCCGCAGCAGACCTACAACCTGCGCACCGCCGGGCAGGTGGCCGCCATGGCGGACTGGATGCCTGACTGGCTGGCGGCACTGGGCCCCGAAGCGGGC
>NZ_JBNHGF010000165.1:0-5867 GCF_059091005.1 Arthrobacter sp. Y3223164 | reverse complement strand
CTCCGCCTGCCCGGCAGCCTCCGGCGGCGGTTCCTCCAGTCGGGCGCCCTTGGGCAGGCGGGTGGGCCGCGCCGTGTTGAGGGTCAGGTTGTCCATGATGACCGCGAACTGGTCGGTGTGGGTGGAGACGTGCAGTTCCGGCGCCTTGCCGTGCAGCCTGGATTCGGTGCGCTCGGCGTCGGCCAGCAGCGCCGCGATTCCGGCGCGGGCCTTCTGGTCCAGGGCATGCTGGCCGCGCACGGCCGAGGCCGGCAGTTCCACCGTGACTTCGTAGTGCTCGCGGGCGAAGAAGCCGCGGATGCCGCCGACCGTGACCTTCTCGGCCGCGACAATCTTCGCGTCGGGTCCGTGGTCGGCCAGGACCTTGGCCTTGAGTTCCTGGAGGGAAGCGCCCTTAAGCTGCAGCCGTCTGGCCGACACGTACTACCCCCACGGTCTCGATCTTCACGCTGGCGGAGGTGACCTCCTGATAGGACAGTACCGGAAGTCCCCCGGCCTGCGCCGAGACGAGCCGCCGGATGGCCGGGCGCAGCGCGGGCGCGCACACGAGCACCGCGGTGAGGCCGTTGGCTTCCACTTTCTCCAGCGCATCCCGCAGCGAGGCCAGCACGGCTTCGGTCCGCTCGACCGAGAGCAGGATCTGCGTGCCGTGCTCGGACGGGCGCATGCCCTCCAGCATGGACTGCTCCAGCGTGGGATCGATCATGATCACCCGCAGCAGCTGCCTGTCCAGGTACTGCGCGGTCAGGGCCGGGCCCAGCGCCTGCCGGGCGGCCTCGATCAGGCCCTCCGGGTCGGTGGACGACTTGGCCTTCAGCGCCAGTGCCTCGTAGATGCGCGGCAGGTCGTTGATCGGGATCTGCTCCGCCAGCAGCCCCTGCAGCACGCGCTGCACCTCGGCCAGCGACAGCAGCGACGGGGTGAGTTCGTCCACCGCGGACGGGTTCACCGACTTCACACCCTCGGTCAGCACGCGCACGTCCTCACGGGTCAGCAGCCGGGCGGCGTTGGCGGAGATCAACGAGGACAGGTGGGTGACCAGCACGGAGACCCGGTCGATCACGGTGGCTCCCGCCATCTCCGCGCTGTGCCGCATCTCCGCCGGGACCCACTTGCCGGCCAGCCCGAACACCGGCTCCACCGTGGCGATGCCCGGCAGCGATTCCAGGTTGTCCCCCAGCGCCAACACCTTGCCGGCCGGGGCCTCGCCGCGGCCGGCCTCCACGCCGGCAATCCGGATCACATAGGTGGACATCGGCAGGTCGATGCTGTCGCGGGTGCGCACCGGCGGCACCACGACGCCCAGTTCCATGGCTATCTTCCGGCGCAGCGCACGCACCCGCGCCAGCAGGTCGTCGGAGGCGCCGGAGACCAAATCCACCAGGTCCGGGGCCAGCTGGATCTCCAGCGCGTGCACCCGCATCTGTTCAATCAGGTCCTCGGTAGTCTCCGAAGCGGGAGCCGCCTGACCCGCCTCGGCGGCGGCGGCGTCGTCGTCCTTGGCCTTGGCCGCCTCGGTGGCCTTGAGCCGCTGCGCCATGAAGATCAGGAACGCGCCCACCAGGATGAACGGGATCTTGGGCATGCCCGGGATCAGGGCCAGCAGAATGGCCGCGCCGCCGGCGATCATCAGCGCCTGCCGGGACTGGGTCAGCTGGTCGGAGGCGTCGGAACCCATTTCGGAGTCGGCATTCGAACGCGTCACGACCATGCCGGTGGACACGGCCATCAGCAGCGCCGGGATCTGCGTGACCAGGCCGTCGCCGATGGTCAGCAGGGTGTAGGTGCTGACCGCGTCGCCGATTTCCATGCCGCGCTGCAGCATGCCGATGGCGATGCCGCCGACGATGTTGATGATGATAATGATGATGCCGGCGATCGCGTCGCCCTTGACGAACTTCGACGCGCCGTCCATCGCGCCGTAAAAGTCGGCTTCGGCGGATACCGCGGCACGGCGTTCCCGGGCCTGCACGTCGGTGATCAGCCCGGCGTTCAGGTCGGCGTCGATCGCCATCTGCTTGCCCGGCATCGCGTCCAGCGTGAAGCGAGCCCCCACCTCGGCCACGCGCTCGGCGCCCTTGGTGACCACCACGAACTGGATGACCACCAGGATCAGGAACACCACCGCGCCGATGATGATCGAGCCGCCCACGGCCACGTGGCCGAAGGCCTCGATCACCTGCCCGGCATAGCCGTCGCCCAGCACCAGCCGGGTAGACGCCACGTTCAGGCCCAGCCGGAACAGCGTGGCCACCAGCAGCAGCGACGGGAACACGGAGAAGTCCAGCGGCTTCTTCACGAACATCGTGGTCAGCAGGATCACCAGCGCCAGCAGGATGTTCACGATGATCAGCACGTCCAGCAGTCCAGCCGGAATCGGCACCACCAGCAGCAGGACGATGCCCACCACGCCGATCGGGACGGCGAGCTTGGAGAGGTTGCGGTTCATCAGTCACCTCCGGGTGACGGTAGGGACAAGGCTCGGCGGCCCTGCCGGGTTGAAGCGTGGGCGGCAGCGTCGGCGTCGGTCATGGCCGGCTCCGCCATAGTGTGGACGCCTGCGGCTGTACCGGCTGAGGTGCCGCGGGCCTTCAGGCTCATGACGAAGGCCAGCACGCGGGCCACGGCGTTGTAAAGCTCCAAGGGGATCTCCTGGCCGATCTCGCAGGCGCCGTGCAGCGCCCGGGCCAGCGGGACATCGCGCACCACCGGCACGCGGGTGGTTTCGGCTTCCTCGCGGATGCGGGCGGCAATGTTGCCCGCCCCCTTGGCCACCACGCGCGGCGCCGACTTTCCCGGTTCGTACTTCAGCGCCACCGCGTAGTGGGTCGGGTTGACCAGCACGACGTCGGAGCCTCCCACCGCGGCGATCATGCGGTTGCGGCTCATCGCCAACTGCCGCGAGCGCCGCTGCGACTTGATCAGCGGATCGCCCTCGGAGCTCTTGTTTTCGTCGCGGACTTCCTTCTTGGTCATCCGGGTTTTCTTGCGGTTGCGCCGGATCACGACCATCACGTCCAGCGCGGCCAGCATCAGGCCGGCGATGATCGCGGTCTGCAGCAGGCCGGCGGTTCCGCCGCCCGCAGCCTCGAGCAGCGATCCGACCGAGAGCCCGCCGGCGGTCATCAGCACCGGGACCAGGCCCTGGATCACGAAGTAGAGAGCGAGCCCCACCACCACGGTCTTCAGCAGCGCCTTGGCACCCTGCCAGAGCGCCTGCAGGCCGAACACCTTCTTCAGCCCGTTGACCAGGTTGAACTGCTGGGTCTCGGGTTTGAACTTCTTCCAGTGGATGCCGCCCTGCAGCGCCGCACCCGCGATGATCACGGCGACCACGGCCAGGAACATCGGCGTGAGCGTGTACATGATCGTGCCCAGGCCGTCCTCGAGCGCCTTGACCACCAGCCCCGGGTCCGGCGACTCGATCATCCGCGTGACGGTGAACATCTGGTCGGTGCCGGCCTGGGAGGCCCGGCCGATGGTCATCGGCAGCATCAACGCGGCCGCGCCCACGCCCAGCCACGCGGTGAGGTCCTGGGATTTGGAGAGCTGGCCCTTCTGCCGGACTTCCTTCATCCGCTTGGCGGTGGCTTGCTCTGTCCGTTCTTCGGAGGTGTCCTGCGACATCTAGCCCACCACCCCCGTCAGTGCCGTCACGGCCTGTCCGGCGAGCGAGGAGACAATCCGCGGCAGCGCCACGAACACCACGCCGGCCAGGGTCAGGGTCAGGAAGATCTTCAACGGGAAGCCCAGCGCAAACGCGTTCAGCGCCGGGGCCACCCGGGTGAGCAGGCCGAGGCCGGCGTCGGCCAGGAACAGCACCACCAGCAGGGGTCCGGCAATCTGCACCGCCGCCAGGAACATCTGCGTCACACCGGTGATGATCAGCTGCACCGGCTCGGCCAGGTCGACTCCCCCGCCCAGCGGCAGCGCGGTGAAACTGCGCGCGAGCCCGCCAATGATCAACTGGTAGCCGTCGGAGGCGAACAGCAGCGCCAGCGCGGCCATCTGGAACAGCCGGGTGAACTGCGCGCCGTTGACCATGGACTGCGGGTCGAACGCCTGCGCCATGGAGAAGCCGCCGAACAGGTCGATCAACGTGCCCGCCGACTGCACCGCGGAGAACACCACCAGCACGAGGAACCCCAGCAGGGCGCCCACCAGGATCTCCAGCACCAGCGCGCCGAAGAATCCCGCCGTGCTCATCGGCTCGTACCCGTTGGCCACCCGCGGGGACACCGCCAGGGCCAGTCCGACGCCGAGCATCGCCTTGATGCGGGCCGGGATGGCTCCGTAGGAGAACGGCGGGGCAATCAGCAGGAAAGCCACCATGCGGACACCTGCCAGCATGGTGGCCTCGATCCACGCCTGGTCGAGCGGGATGTTCATTATCCGCCGCCGAGCAGGCCGGGGATTTTCTCGAACATTTCCTGCGTGAAGGAGACCATCTCCGAAATCATCCAGTGTCCGCAGATCAGCAGCGCCACGGCCACGGCCACGGCCTTGGGCACGAAGGACAGCGTGATTTCCTGGATCTGTGTCATGGACTGGACCAGGGAGACGGCGAAGCCCACCACCAGCGCGGTGACCAGCACCGGGGCGGAGAGTTTGGCGGCGACCAGCAGGCCCTGCAGGCCGATGTCGAGGACGGCGTTTGTATCCACGGCTAGGTACCGTAACTTCCGACCAGGGCGGTGATGATCAGGCCCCAGCCATCCACCAGCACGAACAGCAGGATCTTGAAAGGCAGCGAAATCATCACCGGCGGGAGCATCATCATGCCCATGGACATCAGCGCCGAGGCCACCACCAGGTCGATCACGAGGAACGGCACGAAGATGACGAACCCGATGATGAACGCGGCGCGCAACTCGGAAATCATGAACGCCGGGATCAGGGTCTGCAGCGGCACGGCCTCGGGATTCTCCGGGTTGGGCAGGTCGGCCGCCCGCATCATCAGCGCCAGGTCTTCTTCGCGGGTGTGCGCCAGCATGAAGTTCTGCAGCGGAGCGGCGGCGGCGCCCACCGCATCCGTGAAGTCCGTGGTCCCTTCCATGTACGGCTGGACGCCCAGCTCGTTCACCTGGGTCAGCACCGGCCACATGATGAACAGCGACAGGAACAGTGCCAGCCCGGCCAGCACCTGGTTCGGCGGGATGGAGGGCAGGGACAGCGCGTTCCGGGTCATCGCCAGCACCACGAAGATCTTGGTGAAGGACGTCATCATCAGCAGCAGCGCGGGGGCCACCGACAGCAGCGTGATGCCCAGCAGCGTGATGACGGCGGACGACGGCGTGCCGTTGGGCCCGTTGATCTCCACCGAGAACCCGCCGTCGCCGTCCGGCGAGCCCGGTTCGACGGGGGCCAGCGGGTCAACGGGGGGAACCGGGGCGACCGGCGACGCGAAGGCCGAAGGCGCGCTCAGGATGGCAGCGGCGACGGCAAAGGCCACTGCCAGCAGTAATGCCAGCAATGCTGCGGTGGCCAAACGCGGCCAGCGGCCCGCCGTCAAGGCCATGATGCCGGTGCTTCTCAACGCGAACGGACCTGCTTCAGGGCTTCGGCGGTCTGCTTCCAGGTGGACGGAGACAAGATGGACCCGGCCAGCGGGGAATCCGGCGCCTGCTCCTGCCGGCCGGCCGGACGCGACGCCCGGCGGCCCGTGCGGACGGAACGCCGTCCGCCGTCGATCGGATACAGCCCCGCCTGCCGGAGGGGAATGACGTCGCCGTCGTGGTGCGGCTCGTCGAACTCCTGCGCGACGTCACGGTGCCCTTGAAACGTTTGTTCGACGGGCGGCTCGGGCATAGCGGCGGCACGACGGGCCGCGCGGCGCGGGACACCGGCGTCGCCGTCGGAAGGTGTTG
>NZ_JBNHGF010000164.1:0-5999 GCF_059091005.1 Arthrobacter sp. Y3223164 | reverse complement strand
AGCGGCCCGGCGGCAGGGCGCGGCACGACGGCCAGGTCCGCGATGGGCGGCCGCCGGGATCCGCTCCACGTCACTTCTGGGGCGCGGCTGTTGTTGATGGCCATCAGCAGATCCAGCTTCTGCGCATATAACTCGTCGTAGTCGCCCAGGTCGTAGCCGAACAGCGGAAATGTTTCCACCGAGGAACCGCGGCCCGCGGTGATCTCGACGCGGCCGCCCCCGGAAATCGCGTCCGCCGTGGAGAACTGCTGGAACACGCGAACGGGGTCGTCCGTGGAGATGATGCTGGCGGCGCTCCCGAGCCGGATCTGCTGCGTGGCGGCCGCGGCCGCGGCGACGATCGCGCCCGGCGAGGACGCGGGCATGCTGGTGGTGTGGTGCTCGCCGATCCCGAAGTAATCCAAGCCAACCGTGTCGGCGTGGAGGATCGCCTCAAAGAGGTTACGGATGGCCTCCGACGTCTCCCGCTGGCTGCCGTCCGGATTGAGTTGCGTGTCGCCGAAGCTGTAGGCACCGATTTCCATGTCTTGTCCTGTTCTGCCTGTTGATGCCGTCATCGACACGCCGGTTCGGTGGCCTCCGCCAAGAGGCCGCGGAGCTCGTCGGCGGCATGGGCGGCGTTGAAAATGCGGGTCCCCGGCTGGAAGGCGCGGCCGGCCGAGAGCGGGCCGGCATCGACCGGGTCGTAACCCAGGCGATCGATGAAGGCCGCGACCAGGGATTTGGCGTCGTCGTGATCGCCGGCAAGAGCCAAGGCTCGGCGGCCGGCGGAACCCGGATCGCGGCCCTCCTCTTCGAGTTCCCGGTACCCGATGTGGTTCAGGGTTTTCACCAGTCGCGCGCCCGCCAGGAAATCCTGAACGACCTCGCTGCTGCCGCGCGGGTCGTTCTCGAAATCGCTGATCACGCCGTCGGTCGGTGCCCAGTAGTTCATCGCATCGATCACGGTCTTGCCGGCCAACCGGCCCGGATCCAGCGTGCGGTAACGGTGCAGCGGGATCGCGGCGAGAACCAGGTCCGCCTCCCCCACTTCCGCGGCGTCGACCGGCTCCGCCCCCGGCGTGATGATTTCGGTCAGCAAGGCGATCTCTGCGGCCGGCTTGGACGTCGCGATCTTCACCCGGTAGCCGGCTGTGAGCGCCTGTCGCGCGACGGCGGTGCCCACCCGGCCAGCCCCCAGGATGCCAACGGTGCCACGCTTCATTCCAACTCCAGTCTGCAAATATGCTGTCCGACAGACTATATTCACTACAGATTATCTGTGCAACTTCGCATGATTCGTTATCATGAGAGTCATGACAGGAGAACGAGCCGCCACAGCGGACAGGACGCACGGCCCGGTTCCCGGCGACTTCGGCTGGAACCTCGGCATGGTCCTGCGCGGGTACCAGTCAAAATTCGAGGAGGCCGTCACCGGCATGCCGGAAGGCATCCGCGGCTACCAAATCCTCTCCGCCGTCGTTCATCGGGACCCGCCGAACCAACAGGCCCTCGGGTCGCACTTGGCGATCGACCGCACTGTCCTGACCTACATCCTCGACAAGCTCGTGGCCGCCCGGCTGGTGGAGCGCGTCCCCGCCGCGAACGACCGGCGTGCACGGAAAATTGTTCCCACCGCGCAGGGACGCGCCGCACTCTCGGAGCTCGAGGTCCGCGTCGCACGTGCCGAGCAGGACCTGCTCTCCGGCCTGTCGCCGGAGGACGTGCGCACGCTTTCCGCCCTGGTCGAGGTGTTGGCCATGGGAATCCACCGCGCGCAGCCGAACTCCAGCCCGTGTGAGGCGATGGACCACCTGCCCTAGACTCGTCAGCATGTGGATCGGCTGGATTGAGTTCGACCTGCTCCTGGGCGACGTGCATTCGCTCAAGGAAAAGCGATCCGTGCTGCGGCCGATCATCGCCGAGGTCCGGAAGCGGTTCGATGTCTCAGTGGCGGAAGTCGGCCAACAGAACCTCTACCGGCGGGCCGAACTGGGCATCGGGCTGGTAGGCGGCGACCGGGCCCATGTGGTCCAGGTGCTGGACACGGCCGAGAACTACATTGCCTACCGCCCCGGCGTGGACCTGCTCAGCACGCGGCGGAAAATACACTCCAGCGACGACTGAGCCCGCCCCGCGCCGCTGCAAACCGGTTTTGCAGCCCGCCGATGAGCATCGACCGGTGTGGATATTGGTAGCGTTGGTCACGCCCATGATCCGTGCCACATCCGGAGGCTCTGTTGACTACCCCCGCCACCGACGAGCAGTTTTCCACCGTCGAGGAGCTTGTCCGCCACCGCTATGCCTCAGACAAGGCGTCGCAGCACCTTGGCATCGAGGTGCTGGAGGCCGAAGAAGGCCGTGTAGTGATGTCCATGGGCGTCCAGGACTACATGCTGAACGGTCACCACATCCTGCACGGCGGCTACCTGTTTACGCTCGGCGATACGTGCTTCGCGTTCGTTTGCGAGTCGCTGGGCCGGCCGTCGGTCTCCCGCCAGGCGGAAATAACGTACATCGCGCCCGGCGCGGCCGAAGCCCGCCTGGTGGCCACCGGCGTCGAACGCACCCGCTATGGCCGCAACAACATCGTGGATATCTCCATTCACGACCATGACGGCCAGCATCTGGCCGAGATGCGCGTCTACGGCGTGCTGGTCCCGAAGAAGTAGTTCCGCCCCCCTGCACCGAAGGAGTATTCCCGATGGCCGTAGTGCCCGCGATCGATCTCAATAACGGCGTCAGCATCCCGCAGTTGGGCTTCGGCGTTTTCAAAGTGCCACCGGCTGAAACGCAGCGGGCCGTTGAAGCTGCGCTGGAGGCCGGTTACCGCCACATCGACACCGCCGCCGCCTACCGCAACGAGTCCGGCGTGGGCGCGGCGATCAGATCCAGCGGGATCCCGCGCGAGGAACTGTTCATCACCACCAAGCTCCGCAACGGCGAACAGGCCGACGCCCGCCGGGCTTTTGATAACAGCCTGCGCGAACTCGGCTTGGACTTCGTGGACCTGTACTTGATCCACTGGCCGGTGCCCTCGCAGAACCTGTACGTGCAGGCGTGGCAGGCGCTCGAAGAACTCTACGCCGAAGGCCTCAGCCGGGCCATCGGCGTCTCCAACTTCCTGTCCGAGCATCTACAGACCCTGCTGGCCGCCGGAGGCATGGTGCCGGCGGTCAACCAGATCGAGATCCACCCGACCTTCCAGCAGCGCGAAGTGGCGGCGCTCAGCCGCCGGCACGGCATCGCCGTCGAGGCCTACAGCCCTCTGGGCCAGGGCGCCGATTTGGAGAGCCGGACGGTCACCGCCATCGCGGCAAAGTATCTGGCGACTCCGGCCCAAGTGGTGCTCGCCTGGCATCTGGCCAACGGCAACATCGTGATCCCCAAGTCCGCCAACCCGGGCCGGATAGCGAAAAACCTGACCGCGGCACGGCTCACGCTCGATGCGGAGGACCTGGCCGCGATCACGGCGCTTGACGCCGGCGGTCGCATCGGCGCGGACCCGGCCACGGCCGCCTTCACGCAGCTCTAGAACGACGGTTGCCGGTGTCCGCGTTGGACACCGGCAACTGTAGGGAACCTGCTGAGCGCTAGAGCCGGCGGTACTCGGCCACCATCGGGCAGTCGAACGGGTCCCGCGCCGACAGGCCAACCTTGTTCAGGTACCGGACCACGATGCCGTAGGACTTGGGCAGCGACGTTTCGGTGTACGGGATGCTGTGGCTGGCGCAGTATTCGCGCACGATCCGGGCGGCCTTGGCCAGGTTGGGCCGCGGCATGCTCGGGAACAGGTGGTGCTCCACCTGGTAGTTGAGCCCGCCCATAAGCGCATTGATGGCGCCGCTTCCCCCGGGGGTGCGGCCAACGATGTTGCGGCTGGTCAGGACCTGGCGGCTGAGGAAGTCCACCTTCGAGTCCTTGGGGATCAGCGGCATGCCCTTGTGGTTCGGCGCGAAGGACGCACCCATGTAGACCCCGAAGACGGCCAGCTGCACTCCGAGGAACGCGAACGCGATGCCCGGCGGGAGGAAGAAGAAGATGGCCGCGATATAAAGAGTGAGCCGCGCGAACAGCACGGAAATTTCCCTCTTGCGGCCCTTGACGGGGCCGCGTGCAAACAGCGACCTGATGGAGGTGGCGTGCAGGTTGATGCCCTCGAGCATCAGCAGCGGGAAGAACAGGTAGCCCTGCCGGCGGGTGAACCAGGCCATCAGGCCGCGGCGTTCGGCAGCTTGTTCGGGCAGGAAGGAGACGGTGTCCTGCTCGATGTCCGGGTCTTTCCCGATGGTGTTCGGGTTGCCGTGGTGCCGGGTGTGTTTGTTCATCCACCACTGATAGCTGATGCCCACGACGGCGTTGGCCAGGAACCTTCCGGCGCGGTCGTTGGCCGGACCGGTTTCGAAGACCTGCCGGTGGGCGGCCTCATGGGCCAGGAACGCCAACTGCGTGAACAGGATGCCCAGTGCGCCGGCAATCAACAGCTGGAACCAGCTGTCGCCAAGCAGTACGAATCCGGTGACCGCGCCCGCCAGCCCCAGCGCCAGTGCAACAAAGAGGCTGATGTAGAACCCCCTGCGCTTTCGCAGCAGACCTGCATCCCGCACGGTGCTCAACAGCTGGGAGTAGCCGCTGGCGGCGGAAGAACCGCGCTTGCTACGGGTAGAAGTTGTCGGTGGAGATACAGATATGCTCATGCAGCCTTCAGTGGTTCGGGTCCGACTTCCCAGCCGCGGAATAGGGCGAATGCCCCGTAGATGAAGATCACTTTACGATAACAACCTGAACGCGCCCTGAACAGGGGGTGCCGTGGTAGCGCCGTTCGGATTCCCGGCCAAAGTCCTGTACAGTAATTTTTGTAGTTGTTGTGTTGCGCATTTGATTTTGAGCAACAGGCCCTTCACCGAAGGGTTTGTGCTTCTCTGAACGGCGGACGAAAAACACCGCTGCAAGCGACCCGTGAAGTCCGCGGGCCGTGTAAATACTCGGAGGAGTACAAAATGGCAACTGGAACCGTCAAGTGGTTTAACTCTGAAAAGGGCTTCGGCTTCATCGCTCCGGACGACGGCTCGGCCGACGTCTTCGCTCACTACTCGGCTATCGAGAACAGTGGCGGATACCGCGAACTGCGTGAAGACCAGAAGGTCGAATTCGAAACCGTGCAGGGCCCCAAGGGCCTGCAGGCTGCCAACATCCGCGGCCTCTAAGACGGCAGCGGCAACGCCGCTCTAGTCTTTTCCAATGGAGCCGGTTCCCGTACGGGAACCGGCTCCATTGTTGTGCCCGGCTGTTTTGCCCCGCCGTTTTGCCCGGCAATTCACTCCCACTGGCAGGAATCGCTCATCCGGGGGCAAACTTGAGGCATGCCCTTGACACCAGTGCCCGCCAGTACCGGAACCTTTTTGGCCGACATGGTCATGCAAATCCTGATGTTCACCGGCATCGCCGTGCTGTGCGTCGGGACGGCCGCGGCGGTGACCGTTTGGCTGGTGATCCGCAGGATCCGGCGCTCCCGCCGGTTGCGGAACGGGCTGCGCCGGGGGTCGCTCACCGTCCGCAGTTTCAGCAAGGACGCCGCCGGCCGCCGCCTGGCCCGCCAGCGGCTCGGATTGCAGCGCTCGGCGGAAGCGACGGAACGGACACTCGCCTCCGCCCGGGCGGAGGGCCGCCCCGTCGGGGAGCTGCCGCTGGTGGCCGCCAGGCTTGAAACGGCTTCCCGGTCCCTGGACGAACAGCTGAAGTTGGCGGAAGGCGAGCCGGTCCCGGAGGTCAAACGCTCCCTCGCCGCCAGCCTGGGCGGGCGGACCGAACAACTCACCCGGCTGTCGGGCCAACTGCGGCAACACCTGGTGGAAGCCGGGTACTCTGCCGACGCCGAACAGCTGGAACTGGCCGGCCGGCATTTGTCCCGGGAGATCGAGGCGCTGCACGCATGGTCCTCGGCCTACCGCGGTGTCCGCGACGGGCGCAGCCCCGCCGTCCCGCCCCACCCCCCAGATCCGAAAATCCCACCTCATAAC